>CAZQIA010000071.1:0-5923 GCA_964593215.1 uncultured Gammaproteobacteria bacterium | reverse complement strand
CCGGAAAATAAAAATCGTGAAGAGCTTTTTTAAACTTTGAGACTTGTGCAGTATCGTTCCAATCTCTAGGGTAAGTTTGTTCGTTAACAGTATCACCCCATAAATGCGTTGCGCGTTCAGGATCCTTAAACCACTCATCTTTTAACATGATGTCAACGTCATCTTCTCTGATGTCTCGAAATTCATATTCTTGTGTTGCTTTTTGACGCTCATGCCATTTTTTTCCATTATCAATGCCATTTCTTCTCTCCCTACTTGGCTTAACTTGAGGCATACCAAAATTTAAACCTATCACTCTTTCGTCATCTTTGGGAGACCCAACAGATCCAGAATCAGAAGAACTACCTTGAGTAAACGCAACATGCTCATCAGCAGACTGTTTCCCGCTTTTTTTCCAGACTTTTAGTTTATCCGTAAAGCTGTTTCTACGGGATTCGCCTGTGGTACTTACGGACGTACTACCTACATTTCTCCCCTGAATTGATCTCTCAGCAAAGTTAGTCATATTTATACACGAAAATTACCTCCCAAAAGGCTTCGTGAGGGCAATTATAGTACAAATATAGGCCGAATGCAAAAAATCTCTTCCTTAATTTCTTAACTGTCATATATGAACCTATTATGTCTGACTTAACAGATTTTTACAGTAATAAATATTACATTTTCACTTAATTGCAATATTTACTAAAAGATAGTAACATATGGGCTCATATGAATCCAAAAGAAGCAGCTTTAAGAGCAAAGGACTTTGCAAGAAGAACAGCAGACAAAATGTATTATTGGGATATAAGACGCTCTTCTGACCTGAAAGACATTTCTGACGCAGACATAAAAGAAAATGTTTCCCATTTAGCTGTCATTCTGGACGGAAACAGAACGTATGCAAAATCCAGAGGGGTAAAACCTGAACTTGCTCATAAAAAAGGCGGGGAAAAAACAGCTGATCTTCTCAGAACTTTTTCATCTCTCCCCATAGAAACAGTTTCTTTATGGGGATTTTCTGTTAATAACTGGGCGCGCTCCCCAAGGGAACGTGAAGGAATATTTGATGCCATGGTTGAAATTCTTGACCACATGAAAGATGAGCTTGTTGAAAAAAACGTTAGATTTAGACAGATTGGATGGAGAGAACCGCATGAAGCGTTTGTAGGACAAGAGGATCCGTCAAAGGATCCGATTCTTCAGGAGACTGTCCTTCCGGATAGTTTAATGGTAAAGATAAAAGAGGTTGAAGCGCTTACGAAAGACTGTAAAGGACAAAATTTAGTACTTCTTGCTGACTACGATAGATCTTTTGAAAAAGCACAAGCTAATAAAAGAGCCAGTGAAAAACCACTCAAACCAGGTGAGGAAAAAAAACTTCAGGATGATGTTATTTTTACCACAGAAGACGGGTTCAATCTAACCCCCGCAAGCTTAGTTCTTAGGACAAGTGAAAAAGGCCCCGGGTATCATCCTTCAGGCTTTGGTGAAATTGGAGATGGACCTAAAACTATTTGGTACCCTATACCAGACGAGCTTCCGGCATTACGGGATAAAACAATAGCCCAGGCAATAAGTTTTACCGTTAATAAAAAGAAAAAAGGCGGGAAGTAGCCTCAGATACTTGCAATTTTAGAACCTGTGTGATCATAATGTAATTGTGTTTAATCTTCCTAGAAATACTCTTATTCTTATTGCAGTTCTCATAACTATTGCCGTGTTTTTGCTTGCTATTGCAATCTCCATGTCAGGAGGAAAACGCGCAGTAACCGTTACAAACACAAGCGTAACGCCTACAATAGCAGTAGAAAAAACCGCAAGCGTAAGTTTTTCACCGGCAAGTCTTGACCTAAGTTCAACCGGCACTTCGTCTGCAGTAATTGATATAATGGCCTCCTCCGGAAAAACCCCTGTAACTGGTGTACAGGTAGAAATTACTTATGATCCGGCAGTTGTATCTAACGTGAAAATGCTGCCGCCAAACGTAAACGAGTCGCTTTTTGGGGATTCATCATCCTACATAACCCTTTTTACAGACTCTAAGACTCCCGGAAGTTTTGTATACGCACTTGCTATAAACCTAGATGGAACTCCTAAGAGTGGTGCGGGAAGTGTGGGGAAAATCTCATTTAACGTGAACAGAACAAAGCCTAATACTCAAATTTCCTTTGGGCCAAAAACATTAGTCACCGCAAAAACAACCCAACAGTCAGTTCTAAATCCTTCATCTACCCCTCTTACTATTAAACTTAAGTAATTTTAAAGTGAAACATTCTCTAAGAATACTTTTACTCTCAAATTTTTAAATATTTTTGGATACTCGCTTTTCTCACCTCTGTATGCAATTTTTGCACAAAATATAAGCGTGAATGTGTTTACTATTGCAAGCTCTTGGGGCGTGTACACACTTACTACTGGAATTATGATTCTTATTTTAGGTGCACTAGAAAACAGAATTAGAAATAAAAAATTAATGGTTGTTGTAGGGTATTTTGTTCTTGCGCTAGGCGCTTTATCTTTCCTGCTTGTTACAAATGTGATGCAGTTATTTATGGTTCAGATCTTTAATGCTATTGGTCTGGGAATTGTCACCCCTGCCTGGAAAACAGTGTATTCTAAGGCTGAAGACAGAGGCAAAGAAACTAACGAGTGGGCATTTTATGATGGCGGAAACATGATCTTAATGGCAATTGGAGCTTTTCTGGGAGGATTTCTTATTACAAAATATGGTTTTTCAGTAGTTTTTGTAAGTATGTTTTTTATACAAATTATTGCAGCAATTATCTCAGTAAGACTTCTTACCTCTCAAGAGTCTTAAAGGTGTAATTAAATTCCTCTCCCTCCATATCCTGCTCTTCAATTATTTTTGTAAATTCTTTGTATTCCGGGAAAAATGTATCTGCATCAGAAAATGTTTTGTGTACTAACGTAAGATACAATCTGTCTACTTTTGGCAAAGCTTCTTTAAAAATCTGTCCTCCCCCAATAATAAAAATGTGACCTCCTCCATCTGAGCTTTTTGCTTTTTCCAGTGCTTCATCAAGGGACACTGCAATAACCGCACCTTCTAATTTATACGATAAGTCCCGAGTAATTATTATGTTTGTTCTACCTGGTAGAAGCCTTCCTATGGAATCGTACGTTTTTCTTCCCATGATAATAGGATGCCCCATGGTAATTTCCTTAAAACGCTTCAACTCTCCAGGAATATGCCACAAGAGCTTATTTCCTCCACCAAGTTCTTTATTTTCCCCTATTGCTGCAATTGCTGAAATCATAGTTTTATTATAGTAATTTTAATCCTTCCAAGACAGCTTTTTGTGTGTTTGGAAGAAGTTTCAAGTCTGAGATTTTATTTATTTCTACCCATTCTGGAATAGTTTCATCTGTAGCAAGAACCTTTCCAGAATAATTTTTTACTACAAATACATTCCAAAAAGTAGATAAGATCTCTCCTCCCTTTCTTGGGATTTCTGCCTCAAAAACTCTGCTGAGTGGAACCATAGAGCGCTTTTCTGGAGTAAGTCCTGTTTCTTCCTGAAATTCTCTGGCGGCACCATCCAACAAATTTTCCCCTTCATCAAGCCTTCCCCCTGGCAAACCATACATTCCTGTTAAGTGTTGCGCGGCTTCCCCGTGTTTTACTAATAAAACTTTAGATTTATCAAATGCAAGTGCTGCAACTGTGTGTATTCGAGTACCCATGAATCACCCCGCCATTTTTCCGGTTTTCTTGTCATATAAACCACCGGCAACGGTTAGCTCTGCCTTCATCATGGGATACGGATCATAGTCTAGTAATTCCACATCCTCTGGTTTAAAATCATCAATTGATCTAAGCTTTCTTTTTATTTTTACTGTTGGAAACGGACGCGGTTCACGCGTTAACTGTTCTTTTACCTGCTCCACGTGATTCTCATACACATGCACATCTCCAAATGTATGAACAAATTCTCCTGGTTTTAACCCCATTATGTTTGCGATTATTACAGTTAAGAGTGAATAACTTGCAATATTAAATGGAACTCCTAAAAATAGGTCTGCAGAACGCTGATATAGCTGCAAAGAAAGTTTATCCCCGCGCCTGCTTACCTGATACATGTTGTGGCAAATAGGAAATCTATTAGCATCTTTCTTTAAAGCCATTGTATACATGTATTCCGGGTTCCAGGAAGTAACTATGGCATTTTTTGCATCCGGGTCATCCTTTAATTCCTGCATCACCCATGCTAACTGATCTATGGTGCGCGAAGTACGAGTAGGCCATTTTCTCCACATTTCTCCGTAAATTCTAGGCAATTCTCCCCACTTTTTTGCAAACTTTTCGTCTTCTGCAATTTTTTGAATAAACTCTTCTTTGGTTATTTTTTTCTTAGGGTTTTGGTTCAGGAAAATTTTATAAGGATAGTCATCCCAAATATGAACACTGTTATCTACTAAATATTTTATGTTGGTTTGCCCTGACATAAACCAGTACAACTCATGTAAAACTCCTTTCCAGTACACTTTTTTAGTGGTTAACATTGGAAAACCTTGTGAAAGGTCATATCTAGTTTGACGACCGAATAAACTATATAAAACTACATCAGTCCCGCGGTCTACTTTTCTTTCCCCATGGTCTAAGGCTTCTTTTAGTAAATCTAGATATTGTAATTCTGGATGTCTTGGTTTCATGATTAAACTTGCTTCTCCTTTTTTGTAGTAGTTACTCTACCCCCTTGCCATTGGCCTCTATACATATTTCCTCCGCCTGAAACTTCTGAAAACTGAATATGTACAAAACGCGCGCCCATTTCTATAGTAACTGTCACAGGTCCTTCATTTACTAAACCAAATGTTAACCCTCCACAGTATCCAGGAGGAACATTTCCCGTTCTCATCATAAGTCCTGATCTATAGGTAGTAGATCTAGGAGTAATACTAGCTGTCAAATTATCCGGCATGTTTACGTCTTCTATAGTTTTTACTAAATAAAAATCCCCTGGTTTAATAACAATTTTCGAAGTTTTCTTATCATCAAATTTCTTAACCAATTTTACATCAGCAGTGTGCCGTTCCGTAACTCCTAAAAATGCTTTCTTACCAGTAATTTTATAAACCTCTCCTAACCTGAGATCAAATCCAGCACCCTCAGGATTTGTTAACTCCCGCTCTGAAAGGTTTTCAACTAACTTTTCTTTTTTAACAAGTTCTAATAATTGTTTGGGTCCTAAGATCATAATAACTATATATAGTGTGAATGCGAAGTAAAAGCTACTTAATGTGTGATAGCTTATCCATTATATCATCAGTTACGTTATCTATTTCTGGCTCCCCGTTAACTCTTACAAACTCTTCAGGATATTTTTTAATAATCCACTCATATGCTTTTTTAACTTTAGAAAGTTTACTTTCTGTTTCATAATACTCTTTTTCCTGACCTGATTTATCAAGACGTTTTAAAGCAGTTTTTGCTGACACATCTAAATAAAACGTGACATCAGGAACCATTACCTGAAAGTAAGTAGATAAAACACACTGGGCCACTAATAAAGTATCACCATTGTCTAAGATTTCTCCTTTAGAAATATCCATAATACCGTACGGCACTGCTGACCAAAAATTTCTGTGTGAAATAACAACCTCTCCCTTTTTAAGCGCCGGAATAATAACTTCTTCTTGATGCGCAATCCTGTCTGCAACAAACAAATACTGCAATGATTGAGCTGGTAAAACCACCTGTTTATGCAAAATATCATTAATTAAATTTCCTATAAGTCCTGTACGTCTGGGTTCTGCGACTACATGAACTTTTTTACCTTTCTTCTCAAAAATTGCTGCAATCCTTGCTGTTTGAACGGTTTTTCCTGATCCGTCAATTCCTTCAAGAACTATATATCTCCCCTTGTAAGGATTTCTTTTAAAATCTAAGTCAAATTCTATATGCTGTGTTTTTTTAGGC
>CAZQIA010000070.1:0-5973 GCA_964593215.1 uncultured Gammaproteobacteria bacterium | reverse complement strand
TATTTGTACAGACAGTGAAGAGCTTTCAAATATGTTGAAACTAGTACGCGCACATGGCTGGGATAGAAATCTTGCATCTGTAAGACAGAAAAAAATTCGAGATAAATTTCAAGTAAACTCTACATTTTATTCCAGGTACACCTTTTATGATCTAGGATACAATCTAAGGCCAACAGAAATAAACGGGTTTATTGGAAACAAACAGCTTAAGTATATAAAAACAATAAATAAAACAAGAAATGAAAATTTCAAAAAGATTGCAGAAAAAATCTATAAAAGAAAAGACCTATACTTACCTATAAAATATGGACACATAGATTTTATATCTAACTTTGCAGTTCCGGTAATCTGCCGTACCCAAGCAATAAGGGATACTTTAGTGGAAGAGTGCGACGGGAAAGTGGAGATTCGTCCAATTGTTGGAGGAGACATAACAAGCCAGCCTTTTTTCTCAAAATATATGAAAACTTTTTCTAAAGGGAATCCTAATGCACATTTAGTTCATCAGCAGGGATTATACTTTGCGAATAATCCAGAATTAAACTCATCTGACGTCAATACCTTGATTAAAATATTTGGTGAATTTCAAATTGGTGAAAAATAATAAATTTTTAATTTCAATTGTTACCCCGACTTTAAATAATGAAAAGGATATAATTCCGTTTCTCCACTCCATTAAGAGACAAACCTACCCCAAATCAAAAATAGAAATACTCATTATGGACGGAGGGTCAACAGACAAAACAGTTTTACTTGCAAAAAAACATAAAGCAAAGGTGATTAAAAATCCCTACGTCTATGCAGACCCGGGAGTTGACTTAGGTATAAAAAGGGCAAAAGGAGATTTAGTGATGATTCTTGCAACAGATAACGTTTTCAAAGAAAAAAATGCTATAGAGAGGATAGTCTCTGTATTCTCCAATAAAAAAATTAAAGCTGCATTTCCGAAGCAGGACAGTAAAAGTTCGGATACTGTTTTTTCTAAATATATAAATACATTTACGGATCCTTTCAGTCATTTTGTTTATGGAGATGCTTGTAATCCCAGGACCTTCAAAAGGATATATAAAACCATAGAGTCAAATGACATTTATGACATCTATGATTACTCCTCTTCAGATACATGGCCGCTTATTGCATTTGCTCAAGGATTTACTATTAGATCTGGATACTCTAGAAAAAAAAATGACCAATTTGATGATTTAGTACCGGTTATAAAAATGATTCAAAAAAATGAAATGATCGCATATATTCATTCTGTTTCTTTGTATCATCATACAATTAAGGGATTTGCGCATTTTATAGAAAAACAAATCTGGAGGACAAAAAACATTTTAAACAAAAGAAAATTTGGCATAAGTCACCGTGTAAGCTACCTATCAGAAAAAGAAAAGCTCAGGATTAAGATATGGCCATTATATGCCTTCAGTATTATTTTTCCCATTCTAGACTCAGTGTATGGTATGATAAGGGACAAAGAAATCTTATGGGCTTATCATCCGTTTATGTGTTTTGCTTCAGCAACAGCGAGTCTTATAGCGGTAATAAATTTTCAAAAGGAGAGAATAATTAAATGATGAATGCAAAGTTCTTTAAACACGAAACTTCATTAGTCGCATCAAAAAATATTGGTGAGCGAACAAGAATTTGGGCGTTTTGCAATATCTTGAAAAATGCAAAGATTGGAAAAGAATGTAATATTTGTGATCACGTATTTATTGAGAATGATGTTGTAGTGGGTGACAGGGTAACGGTAAAATGCGGAGTTCAATTATGGGATGGTGTGCGTCTTGAGGATGACGTATTCATAGGTCCAAACGTGACATTTTCAAACGATAAATTCCCCAGAAGTAAAAAATATCCAAAAAAGTTTTTAAAAACGATTGTTAAAAAAAATGCCTCCATTGGGGCTAATGCAACAATTTTGCCCGGCTTAATTATAGGAGAAAATGCAATGGTTGGTGCTGGTGCTGTGGTTACAAAAAGTGTCCCGGTTAATGCAATTGTTTTAGGAAACCCAGCTCGTATAACAGGGTATATAAATACTCAAGAAGAAAAAATTGGTTTAATTTTTACTGGATCTGTCAACAAAAATAAAGTAAAAAACGTTGTCAAAGGGGTAGACGTAATTAAAATTCCGATTGTTAAAGATATACGTGGAGAGTTATCTCACGCAGAGTTTAAAAAAGAAATACCATTTTTGGTAAAAAGATTTTTTATGGTATACAACGTTCCCAGTAAGGAGGTTAGAGGAGAACATGCACATAAAAAATTACATCAGTTCTTAATTTGTATAAAAGGTAGCGTTAATGTAATAGTGGATGATGGATTTAAGAGATCTGAGATAGTTTTAAATACGCCTGAGCTAGGTTTATGGATTAAACCAAAGGTGTGGAGCACCCAGTACAAATATTCAGAGGATTCAGTTTTATTAGTTTTTGCATCGGAAAAATATATTTCTGAAGATTATATAAGAGATTATAATAAGTTTTCTCAGCTAGTTAAGAAAAAAAAGAGATAGTATGGCAAAAGAATTGAGAAAAAAAATTCCCTACCTTTCCCTTGCTCAAGTATTTTCGAAAGACAGGGGGGAGTATATGCGCATTTTTAAAAAGGTGCTTGATTCCGGGTGGTTTATTATGGGAAAAGAATTGGAGTTATTTGAAAAAGAGTATGCTTCTTTTTCTCAAACAAAATACTCTGTGGGTGTTGCTTGTGGGCTTGATGCAATTACACTTTCATTACGAGCACTGGGAATAAGTAAGGGAGATGAGGTTATTGTTCCTTCAAATACATATATTGCAACGTTTTTAGCGGTTACTCAGGTTGGAGCAACCCCAGTTCCGGTTGAACCCAAAATTAATACATACAACATAGATCCGCAAAAAATTAAGGAGGCAATTACTAAAAAAACAAAGGCTATTATACCTGTTCACTTATACGGTCAAGCTTGTCAAATGGACGAAATTGAAAAAATTGCAAAGCACAATCATATCTTTATTGTTGAAGATAATGCTCAGTCACATGGTGCCTTTTATAATAAAAAGACTACCGGGTCATTTGGAATCGTAAACGCTACAAGTTTTTATCCGGGTAAAAATTTGGGTGCTTTTGGTGATGGAGGAGCAATTACAACAAACAGTAAAAAAATACAGGATAATATTAGACTCTTAAGAAATTATGGGTCAGTTGAAAAATATATTCATAATGAAATAGGTTATAATTCCAGACTGGATGAGCTGCAGGCGGCATTTTTAAGATTCAGGCTGAAAAAGTACTCTTCAGAACTAAAAAAAAGACTGGCAGTTGTTGATAAATACATGCAAGGTCTTAAAGGGGTGGGAGACATAATTTTGCCTGTTATTGAAAAAGATGCAACTCATGTTTATCACATATTTCAGATAAGAACAAAGAAAAGAGATGAGTTGCAGGAGTTTCTTAGTGAAAGAGGGATAGGTACACTTATTCACTATCCAATACCTGTACATCTTCAAAAAGCATACGCTTTTCTAGGTTACAAAAAAGGAGATTTTCCCATTGCTGAGGAATTGGCAAAAACTTCTTTAAGCTTGCCTCTTTCTCATGTTATGTCCGGTGATGATGTTGATTATGTAACTACTCAGATAAAGCGTTTTTTTCATTCAAAAATATGACAGATCCCCTTGTTTCCATAGTTATTCCCACTTATAAAAGAAAAGAGATGTGCTTGAGGCTTTTAAAAAGCATACTGGAAAGTTCCTATAAAAATATTGAGATAATTGTTGTAGATGACGCTTCACCTGATGGAACTAAAGAATTTATTGAAAAAAAATTTTCAAAAGTAAAAAAATTAAATATTTTTAAAAATAAAAAAAACTTGTTTACCGCAGGGTCAAGAAATGCCGGGCAAGAAAAAGCTTCCGGAGACTATATTTTGTTTATTGATGATGACAATGTGGTTGATAAATACATGATTGAAGAAATGTTGAAAGTATTTCTAAATGATATTAAAGTCGGAGAAGTTGGACCAATTAATTATAGTAATAAAATAAGAAAAAAAATTTTTTGGACAGGAACTTATAGAAATATGTTTACAACTAAAACGTATCATCTAACTAAATTTCCAAAAGGAAAACAAATCTGGGAAACTTCAGATGTACCAAATGCCTTCATGGTTAGAGCTGATATTGTCAAAAAAAACAAAATAAAATTTGTAGAAAAGTATGGAATTATGTATGAAGAAAGTGACTATGCTTATAAAATCAGGAGGTTAGGGTATAAAGTGATGGTTTCAAAGAACGCAAAGATTTATCACGATATTGAAGTGCCTTCAGGAAAAGAAAAAGTTAAAGATTATATGTATCATTTTATGATGGACAAAAGGCGTCCGTTTGTTTTTGCACGAAACAGAGTTATGTTTCATTCTGAATATTCTACAAAAGCGCAGTTTGTGTTTATTGTCTTTTTTTGGGCTTGGTTCTTTTCTTTGTATTATATGTATAAAATATTATTTTATTCTGGTGCAGGAAGCTTTATTCTAAAAGATAAGCTAATTTTATCAACCAGCTACTTAAGAGGTACAATAGTTGGTATTTATTTAGCCTTACAGAAATATGAATGAGTACAGCTTTAGCGTTAAATCAAGATTTTTATTTTACATTTCCTACCTTTTTTATAAGTCTATTTTGTTTTCTGAATGCAAATCGGGAAAAGCTAGGATTTACTTAGCAGAGGCTATTTGGCTTCTTAATCATTTTTTAAACCTACATTTAAAATTACCAGACTATTTTAAACGAAATTTTTTTATTACAAAATTCGGAAAATTTTATATAGTTCCAGATCTTGTAAGCACCATTGCTATCTCTCCTGCATTTGAGAGAAATGATGTTAATTTTTTACTCAAACTCATCTCGAAAAGTGTAAAAAAAAATAGAAAAGTATTATTTGTAGACATAGGTGCAAACATCGGGTATTATTCGGTAATTGTTGGTAATAAATTTAAAAAAAACATAACAATCTTGGCTTTTGAGCCTAGCACTTCCTATCTTTCTCTTCCTAGTTATGAACTTTTAAAAAAAAACATACAAGCAAACAAAATTAAAAATATTAAATCCTATAAAATAGGAGTAGGTTCAGAGAATTCAAAGAAAAAAAATACAGCCGGTTTTTTAACGAAAACCCTTGATTCAGTTGTGGGGAAAAATTTATTTAAAAAATATGATGAAGTATTCATAAAGTTGGATGTTGATGATTTTGCCATAGATGCATTAAAAGGAATTCAGGCATGTGTAGAGAATGGGAAAAATGTGACATTATTAGTGGAGGATTTTGTTGATAAAAAAACGCCGTCTTTTTTAATTGATCACAACTACAATTTTGTTAAAAAGCTTAGTGATTACAATAGTTTTTGGAAATATGACTATGAAAAAAAATAAAGCAAAACAAAATAATTTACTTAAAGGTCTAAAATTAAGTTTCTATAGCTTCTGCATAAAGGTAATTGCGCCCGTTAAAAATAATCAGCGATTTTTTTTAATAGAACTGCTAACAATAATTCTTCTGCTGGCTCTTCCTTATTATTTGTTTGGAAATAAAATGTATGTAGGAGGAGATGATACTAAACTATTTTATTCGTATCCCCTAGAATTTCTTAAAAATGTAACTTTTTATTCATGGGTTAATGTGTCCTCTATTGGAATTAACGGCCCCAATCAATATATTGTTCCTTACCTTGTGTTCTGGTCTTTTTTGAGCATGCTCATTCCAAATAAAGTAATCCTTAATCATTTGGGCTTTTCACTTCCTTTAATTTTAGGGTTTATATATTTTCAGAAAGCACTAAAAGAACTATTTAATATTGATGAAGAAAATAACCTAGAAGTGTTTACTGGAAGTTTATTTTTTATACTATCTCCAATTATCATTATAGATCAAATGTTTGTTTTTTTGATTTCAATTTGGCTGATTGGTCTGATTCCCATACTTGCTTACTAT
>CAZQIA010000069.1:0-5983 GCA_964593215.1 uncultured Gammaproteobacteria bacterium | reverse complement strand
AGGGAAGAAATTTTCTTTTCAGTCCTATACAATTCCTTATTGGACTCAGGATGCGTGGGAGTACTTATTTTGGCAATACGGAAAATCGCATTATGGATACCTTCCGGTTTCAGAAAATGGAAAAACCCTGTACGTAATAATTCAGGATGATCCAAGCTCCCAGAAATTTCAGCAAGATTGGCTTAAAAATACTGTATCTAAGTGGGGAGAAGAAAAGGGAAGCTTCAGGCAAGGAATATTTACCGTAAAAATTCTCAACGTTTCGTGGGTAAAGTAAGATCTTGTATAATGTAAAGATGAGAGTTCTTAAAAAAATCTTCTTCCCTTTTTGTTCGGTCATTCTTGCGGTATTTACAGTTCTTCCTCTTTTCCACCAGGGATTTTTTACAATTCATGATGATGAACAAATAGCAAGACTTTATGATCTAAACCAAGCTCTTTTAGCTGGACACATCCCCCCAAGAATTGCTCCTAATCTAGGTTTTGGATTTGGATACCCGTTTTTTAATTTCTATCCATCCTTTGCGTATTATGTTGCCGAATTTTTTCATCTGTTCGGTTTTGGATATATTGTTTCAACAAAGCTTATGATAGCTGCAGGTTTTTTCCTTGCTGCATTTTTTATGTACCTATTAGCAAAGGAGATTTTTGGGAAATGGGAAGCTGTTCTTTCATCTGTGGCGTACACTTTCATCTCATACCACGCAATAGATGTTTACGTAAGAGGCGCACTTGCTGAGTTTTTTGCGTTTGTCTTTTTGCCTCTTATTTTTTGGTCCCTAATAAAACTCCAGAAAGAATTAAAGAGTAGATACATTATAGTAGGCTCGATCTCTGTTGCCTCTCTAGTGCTTTCTCATAATCTTGTGGCATTTATGAGCACCCCATTTATAGCTGTTTTTATACTGTACCTATTTTTTGCTTCAAAATTTAATCGAATGTTTATATTGTATATATTCACACTCTTTTTATTAGGATTTGGATTAAGTGCATACTTCTCTCTGCCATCATATTTTGAGCGAGGGTATACGCTTATAAACATCCTGACCTCAGAACTCGCAAATTATAATTTACATTTCGTATGCCTACATCAGCTGTGGGATTCGCCGTGGGGATACGGGGGATCAATTCCTGGATGTTATGATGGAATATCTTTTGAGATTGGCAAAATTCAGCTTGTGTTAAGTGTAATTGCGATAATCTTAGCCTTTCTCTTCTTGAGAGATAAAAAACAATCAAAGAATTTTAAGTTTATAGCTTTATTCTTCGCACTTCTTATTTTTTCAGCTTTTTTTATGACAAAGTACTCAAAGCCGATTTGGGATACACTTCCGCCCTTATGGTATATCCAATTTCCTTGGAGATTCCTTATTTTTTCATCATTTTTCAGCTCGCTTCTTTGTGCTGGGGCAGTCAGTTTTTTGCACTCGGAAAAGATAAGAGGGATTACCGTTACAATTCTTGTTGTTGCACTAATTTCAACCAACCTCAATAAATTCACGCCTCAAAGATTTTTTAACACTACGGATTCTAAGTATACGAGCCTTGAGAAAATACGGTGGGAAACAAGCAGTCTTGCGTATGAATATGTACCAAAAGGAATAAGTACAAAAAAATCAAAAGAAAACACTACTCAGGTAAACATTACAGAAAACGAAATAAAAAAATCAGATTTTGCAGTAGTTAGTGGGGAAATGAGTGTAACAGAGCTTTCTGAAAAGCCTCAAGAAAAAAAATTTAATGTTGATGTAAAAAAGAACGGAATTTTTAGAATAAATACATTTTCTTTTCCCGGGTGGGTTCTGTATGTAAATCGAGAAAAAAGAGGCTTTACAGATAAAAATAAATTAAAATTAATTGACGTTTCACTTTCTCAAGGAAGTTATGTGATTGAGGCAAAGTTTACTGATACTCCTGTTAGAACTGCTGGAAATACAATAAGCATACTTAGTATAATACTTACTGCTGGTCTTTGTGTTTTTTCAGCAAAGAGAAGAATTCTATGAAAATTGAAGAGCTATCAGTTTTTTTTCCATTTTGGAATGAAGAAAAAAATATAGAAAATGTTGTGTTGTCAGCAATTCCAATTCTCGAGAAAAGTGCCAAAAAATGGGAAATTCTCATGGTAGACGACGGTTCCCAGGATAAAACCAAGGAAATAGCGGAAAAACTCACTAAAACACATAAAAATTTAAAGGTTATCTCTCATGTTCCCAACAGGGGGTACGGGTCAGCTCTTAAAGAGGGGTTTCAAAATTCTCAATATGATGTTGTAGTTTTTGCAGACGGGGATGGGCAGTTTGATTTTTCTGAACTCCATAAGTTTATTGAGAAAATTAACTCATGTGATATAGTAGTTGGTTTTAGAAAAAAAAGACGAGATCAAAAAATATTTAAAAGACTTCTTCTTATGAACATGCTTAAGATATGGGATCTTGTACTGTTTGGATTTTATTTCAAGGATATAGACTGTGGATTTAAGATGTTTAAAAAGTCTGCCGTTGAATCAATAGGTCCATTACGTTCTGAAGGAGCAATGATAACAACAGAGATACTGGCAAAAGCAACAAAAAGAAAACTTAAAATAAAGCAAGTTGGAGTAGAGCATTATCCTAGGCAGTTTGGAGAACAAACAGGAGCGAATATTCCTGTAATTATAAGAGCTATTCTAGAGAGTTTTATATTGTGGTGGGATATAAAGAACTCAAGGTTTTGAGTTTTTTGCGCCCAACTGAAGCAACTCTAAAAAAAACTCAAGGATCTGAGTTTTTTTAGACAACCAGGTTTGCACTTAAAGAATTCAAGATTTAAGCGGTAGATTAACAAGGTTTTTCTTAAATTTATTCATAAAAAATGCAAGATTTCGACGAATCAGGTTCACCTCATTTTGAAACAATAGCAAAAAAGTCCGTAAAAGGATTATTTGCGCTAGTGTCTAGAACTTTTTTTGTGCAATTATTGTCAGTTTTTGCTAGTTTCATTCTTACGTTTTTCCTAGACCCTGCGTCTTTTGGAATATTTTTTGTAGTATCTGCAATAGTTGTATTTTTAAATTACTTCCAGGATATTGGGCTTGCTGCAAGCCTTATTCAAAAAAAACAAGAGCCGACTAAACACGAACTAAGAACTACATTTACGATTCAGCAAGTTTTGGTTTTAGCGGTTAGCATACCTACCGCTATTTTTGCTCCGCAGATTTCTGCGTTTTATAAACTAGACTACTCAGGGTTAATTCTTCTTTACGCATTAGTTTTTTCATTTATCATGTCATCTCTAAAAACAATTCCAACAATTATGCTTGAGAGAAGGCTTGATTTTAATAAATTAGTGCTTCCGCAAATTTTTGAGAATGTTACATACAACCTCTGTTTAATTGTTTTTGCGGCACTTGGATTTAAAGTTTATAGTTTCACAATTGCTGTTTTAGCAAGATCAGTAATAGGGTTAATACTTATCTACATAATTCAACCTTGGCCAATTGGAATTTCATATGACACAAAGGTGTTAAAAAAACTTTTATCTTTTGGTATACCATTTCAAGCAAACAGTTTTTTGGCACTATTAAAAGATGAGTTATTTGATGTCTATGTTGCAAAAGTTTTGCCTCTTACGCAAGTTGGATATATTGGATTTGGTCAGAAATGGGCGTTTTTACCGTTGCGTCTTATTATGGATAACGTTGTAAAGATAACATTTCCATCATTCAGCAGACTTCAGGATGATAAAGAGGCTTTACGAAAAGCAATTGAGAAAACTTTATTTCTTATATCTATTTGTATATTCCCTGTAATTGTTGCAATAATTCTATTCTCTCCCCATATTGTTTCGTATTTGCCAAAATATAAAAAGTGGGAACCTGCACTTTTATCTCTCACCTTCTTTTCATTAAGCACAGCCATGTCTTCTCTTTCAACCCCTTTGACAAACATTTTAAACGCTATAGGAAAAGTGAAAATAACTCTATACTTTATGATCTTATGGACTGTATTAACGTGGATTATTTCACCTATATTTATAATTTGGTATGGGTACAATGGTGTTTCGATTGCATCATTTTTAATCTCTTTCTCGTCTGTTCTTGTATTTATTATCACGAGATCTTTTGTAGTTTTTTCAATGATAAAACCTGTAGTTCCTGCAACTGTAGCCTCAATAGCAATGCTGTTATTTGTGCTATTAACCCAGAATATAATTTTGTCATTTCCCATGCTTATTGTAGAAATGCTTCTTTCAGCAATATTTTATGTAACGGTTCTTTATTTAATAAGCAAACCAGAGATAGATAGAACTGTTAAATTTATCAAGTCGAGTATGTAACTATGCTTAGTGTTGTAATTTCTGCTCACAACGAGGAAAAAAATATTAAGGAGTGTTTAGAATCCGTTGGGAATTTGGCGGATGAAATTATAGTTATAGATAATTCTTCAACAGATAGAACAGGTGAAATTGCAAAAAAATTGGGAGCAAAAGTTATTACTCAAGAAAATGATTATAAAAAAATTGATCTTCAAAAAAATTTTGGTTTTGACCATGCCTGTGGAGACTGGATATTTTCTCTTGATGCAGACGAGAGAATTACTCCTAAGCTTTCTGATGAGATAAAAAAAACTATTCTACTTACTAATGACATTTCGGGATATTTTGTTCCCAGAAAAAATATTATATTTGGAAGATGGATACGCCATTCTATCTGGTGGCCAGACTATCAGTTAAGACTATTTAAAAAAGGAAAAGGAAGGTTTCCTAAAGCTTCCGTTCATCAGCCAATCGACGTTAAAGGTGAAACTAGGCATTTATCGGAGCCGCTCATACATAATAATTATAACTCCATTTCTCAATTTGTATTCAAGATGAATACAATCTATACAGAAATTGAATCTGAGGAAATGGTGAAATCAGGACACAAAGTTTCCGCATCGGATTCAATTAAAATGCCGGTTTCGGATTTTTTAAAGACATATTTTCTTCAAAAGGGATATAAAGATGGACTTCATGGATTCGTTTTAAGCGTTCTTCAGTCATTTTATATGTTTTTAGTTTTTGCTAAAACCTGGGAAAGACAGGGATTTTTTGAAAAAAAACAGGAAGACATGATAAAAATTTTCAACGATGAAACTGAAAAATATCATAAGGAATTTAGATATTGGATGTTTACTGCATTATTTAAAGAAGCCAAAAACCCTATTAAAAAAATTACGTATTATCTAGGAAGAAAATTATTATGATTAAGAAAATTTTTGTTGTGATACTTAACTATAACGGCTATAAAAACACTTTAGAGTGCATTCATTCTTTTGAAAACATAGAGGTTCCCGAAGGGCACAAACTTGAACTTCTTATCGTAGACAATGCATCCTCTGACGACTCTGCAAAAAATATTAAAAAAGTATACCCCCAAATCCATGTTCTTGAGAATAAAAAAAATCTAGGATATTCAGGGGGCAATAATGTGGGCATATCTTACGTGCTAGCCCATCAGGCAGATTATATAGTTGTGTTGAATAATGACACCTTAGTAACAAAAAACTTTTTGGTAGAGTTGCTAGAGGGTTTATTAATATACAGAGCGGATATTGCCTGTCCTAAGATTTATTTTGAGAAAGGTTTTGAGTATCACAAAGATAGGTATGCTAAGGATGATTTAGGTAAAGTCTTTTGGTTTGCAGGGGCAATTATGGATTGGAAAAATGTTTTAGGTTTGCATAGAGGGGTCGATGAGGTAGATACTGGACAATTTGATAAGGACATAGAGATAGAAGGAATTACCGGTGCATGTTTTTTAGCAAAACGTGAAGTCTTTCAGAAAGTTGGTCTTTTTGATGATAATTTTTTTCTTTACTATGAAGATGCGGACTTCTCTTTTCGGGTAAAAAAGGCGGGTTTTAAAATAATACTTGCTCCAAAATCTATGATTTACCACAAGAACGCGGGTTCTACCGGCGGTTCAGGTTCTAAACTTCAGGATTATTTTATAACTCGCAAT
>CAZQIA010000068.1:0-6024 GCA_964593215.1 uncultured Gammaproteobacteria bacterium | reverse complement strand
ACCACAAATGAAATCAATTATTCGAGTCATGGCAAATACTCCAGCATTGGCGCAAAAAGGTGTTTTTGGAATTCAAAAGATTTCTGGTTCAAATAATGATTTTAAATATATTCTTTCTTTTTTTGAGAAACTAGGAACTGTTATTAAATTAGCTCATGATCAACAAATCAATGCGATGACTTCGGCTTCTGCATCGGGAACAGGTTTTATATTTTCTTTTATGATTGGAACTTATTCTGCTTAGAGTTTTTAGACCACGTATGTTTACATGAACCATATTTTTAAACTTTTTATAAAAAACTACATTGCTATTTTTTTAGTAGTTTTGTCATTTTTTCTAAGAACCTATAGACTAAACAGTCTCATGCAGTTTATTCCAGATCAAGGCTGGTTTTACCTCTCCGCACGAGACATGATTCTTACGCATATGATTCCACTTGTTGGTCCTCCCACTTCTCATCCTTGGATACACCATGGCCCACTATGGACCTATGCACTTGCACTCTTTTTAACTATTTCCCGGTTTGATCCGGTTGGACCTGCATATTTTATTGCAGTTTTAGGTTCAATAACCGTATTTGTTTTTTATAAAACAACACTGCAGATATACTCTAGAAATATTGCATTTTTTGCAGGATTGCTGTTTGCTACATCTCCGTTAGTTGTTATGAATTCAAGAATACCATACCATACGAGTCCGATTCCATTTTTTGTCATTATTCTTTTTTATTGTTCTTTTCTTTGGATTAAGGGTAATGTAAAAATATTTCCCCTTATAATTCTATTACTAGCTATTTTATACAATCACGAAATCACAACAGCTGTATACGGCATAAGCATCTTAATTTTATTTATATTTGGAATTATAAAAAAAAAGCAGTGGGTAAAAAACTTAAAAAACAGATATGTTATTTTTCTTTCATCTACGGCTTTTCTTGTTCCCATGTTGCCGTTTATAACTTATGACGTAACACATGGCTATCCTCAGACAGTTAAATTCGGTTTGTGGGTTATATATAGAGTGATTAAGCTTCCTTTAAGTTTTTTAGACAAATCTTTCATTTCTTCAGGCTCAAATCCTTCAACAATTCCTCAACTGCTTACATATGTTCAGCAGTTATTTTTTGTTCAAAGCTTGATAATCTCAACACTGCTTCTGTTAGGTTCAGTATTTTTTTTCTTGTATATTTTTATACTTAAAAAACAAAGAGGCACATCAAATACATTACTTTTTCTTTTCTTAGCCGTATCAATTTTCGGACTGTTTACGCACAGAGTTCCTATAGAGGCGGATATACTTTTAGTCTCGCCATTTTTATATATTTTGTTGGCAATTCTTTTAGATAATTTTGTTAAACAAAAATTTTTATATCTTCTATCTAACATTATTGTTTTAGCGATTGTTGTAATGAACGTATACGCAATTTTGTCATCAAATTTTTTTACAACATCAAGAGAGTTTAGGAGGATTCCTATGTATAAGTACATTGAAGCAGTAAATTCCGCAATAGACCTTACTGGTGGAAAAAGCTATACTATAAAAGGTAAAGGAGAACTTTCTAATTTTCCAGTATTTTTAATGCCTTACGAATACATGCTTTGGTGGAAAGGTCACCCCGTGAGTAAATTTAAAGAAAAAACAATCATAGAATTTTGGGAAAAGGATTATGATATTTCGGTTTCTTTAGTGCAATGATAACTGCCGTAATATTAACAAAAAACGAAGAAAATAATATAGTGGATTGTCTTGAATCTGTTTTATTTTGTGATAAAACGCTGGTGTTGGATGATGAGTCCACCGATAATACCGTTAGGCTTGCTGAGCTTAAGGGAGCAAAGGTAATAAAAAAATCTTTAGGTATGGATTTTTCTCATCAAAGGAATTTTGCTTTATCACATGTGAAATCGGGATGGGTATTATTCCTTGACGCAGATGAAAGGATAACTAAAGAACTTCGGGAAGAGATTGTGGGCAGAGCACTATTACATGGGAAAACAGATGGATACTTTATTCAAAGAAAAGATAAGCTATTTGGAAAAGTGCTTAATCATGGTGAAGTGGGAAATAAATTTTTTTTAAGGTTCGCAAAGTATAATGCTGGAAAATGGGAAGGAAAAGTTCATGAAGTTTGGAAGGTTGAGGGAAAGACAGGAAAACTTTCAAATTTTATAATACATGAGCCGCATAAAACAATAAAAGAATTTCTGTCAGAAATAAATTTTTATACTACACTTAGAGCTGAAGAATTAAGTTACAAAAATGTTAAGTCATCCGCTTTTTCAATTCTTCTTTATGCAAATTTAAAATTTATTAAGGTATATTTTTTAAAATTAGGAATTCTAGATGGGATGCCCGGGTTGCAGCTTTCCCTTATGATGTCATTCCACTCGTTTCTTACCAGAGCTAAGCTTTATCTTCTCCAAAAATCACATGAAAGATAAAATATATAAAATAACCTTTATTTTGTATGCAGCGATAGTTTTGATCTACTTCGTGTTTTATTTACTTGGAAAAGGGATGCACAAACTAAATTTTTGATATGTTTTATGTTGGAGCAATTCTTGGTATTTACTCATATTTAATTTTTCTACTAGGATTATTCGGTCAATTAACTTTTATACCACTTTGTATGTCTCTTCTTTTTCCGGTGAGTGCAGCTGTGATAATTATATTACCAAAATATAAAAAAATTCACTCATTAGTTAAGAGAAGAGATTTTCCGTTTACTAAATTTCAGTTTTTAGTCATAAATCTTATTTTGGTGCAAGTGGTAATAAATCTAGTTGGTGCATTAGGCCCGGAAATAGGATTTGATGCTCTATGGTATCACCTTAGCATCCCCAAAATTTTTCTTGACAATCATTCCATTTTCTTTATTAAGGGAAGTTTGTTTTACTATTCACTTCTCCCAAAACTTACAGAAATGCTTTATATAGTTTCTCTTATGTTTTGGGATGAAAGAGGTGCTAAATTAATACATTTCAGCTTCGGTTTACTAACTTTATTTGCCTTATATCAGTTTTCAAGAATATTTTTGGATAAGACAAAATCTTTACTTGCTTTGGTAATTTTTTATACAAATCTGGTGGTGGGCTGGGAATCAACTTCTGCCTATGTGGATCTAGTAAGAACTTTTTATGAATTGACGTCTTTTTATTTCCTTTTTTCATACCTAGAGAATAAGAAAAAACGTTTTTTAATTAAGTCAGCTTTTTTGTTAGGATTTTCCTTATGTGTAAAATTGCTATCTTTAGGATCATTGGTAATTTCCTTGTTTTTGCTTTTTAAGGGTACAGGTAAAAGAAACATAAAAAATATTTTACTTTTCTTACTTATAACACTTACTGTTCCTACGCCATGGTTTATGTTCTCCTATATAAATAGTGGAAACCCTTTTTACCCGGTATTTTCAGGCTACTCAGAGTATGGAATCGGATACTTGTCCATACCTCAGGTTATAAGAGACTTACTTGTTTTGTTTTTTAAGTCTCCAGATCCAATATCTCCTTTATACGCTGCTTTCTTTTCTTTATTATTTGTTTTTTTAAAAAAGTTTAAACAAAATGAAAAGAAATTAATACTTTACGTAGTTCTCTCAATCATTATATGGTGCATAACGCCAAGAACCGGAGAATCACGGTTTTTTTTGCCTTACCTACCTGCACTTAGTATTACCATACTTCTACCTTTAAAGCATATTAAGGATAAGGTTTTTTTAAACATATGTATATTTATAATTATCACGTCAGTAGTAATCTCAATTTTTTATAGAGGATTTGCAACAATCAAATATGTACCATTTGTACTTGGCAAAGAAAGTAAGCAGGAATTTCTGTTAAGAAACTTAAATTTTACATATGGAGACTTTATTGACGAGAACAGTGAGATTAAAAAAATGGTTAAAGGTAAGACTGTTCTCCTATTTGGATTTCATAATCTTTATTACATTGACTTTTCATTTATTGACAGCTCGTTTGTAAAAACGGGCGATCGGTTTTCCTACGTGTTAACACAAGGTACAAGTATTCCTTCTAGATTCGAAAGTGCTCAAATGGTATATTCAAATAATAAAACGTTTGTAAAGCTTTATAAAGTCGGAGATCAGACATGGTAATTTTATACATCTTACTTATCTTAAGTCTTTCGTTAGGAGTAATTTCAAAAATTGAAGTTCTTCCAAATGCAAACATTTATTTGTTTGATGTGATAAGCATAATAATAGTTTTTCTCAATGCAAGATATATCCTATTTTTCTTAAAAAAAAATTACAGAAAATTTCTTTTTCTTTTTTTGTTTTTTATTTCTTCATCGATTGGCATACTCTTTCATGTCAAAAATAATACAGAATTTTTAGTTTCCATATCATATCTATTTAGACTCATCTTGTATCTTGTTTTATTCATCCCTTTAGTTAAAATTTCACTAAAAAAACTGAGCCTCATAAAAAACGCGATGTTGGTGTCAGGTCTACTGTTTATTTCTTTAGGTTATATTCAGTACATCTTCTATCCTAATTTAAGAAATCTGTACTATCTAGGATGGGATGAGCATTTATACAGACTATTTTCTACATTTTTAGATCCTAACTTTGCAGGGATGTTTATTGTGCTTGTTACGTTTTTATACTTTGACTTTTTAAGTGATCAGTTTAAAAAAAAATCAAACATTAAAAAATATCTTTTTCTCGCTGGGTTTTTCTATATAGTTCCGTCGTTGTTTTTAACCTATTCAAGAAGTTCACTTATTGCTTTTTTTATCACAGTTGTTTATGCGTTAGTTTTTCTAAGAAAAAAAATAATTCTTCTAGCCTTTATTATCTGTTTTATTCTTTTTTTAGTTGTTCTGCCAAAAAACTTTGGGGGAGAAGGCGTAAAGCTTTTCAGAACAGCCTCGCTTGCTGCTAGAAGTTCTGAATATATTAAAGCGTGGGACGTGTTTTTAAAAAACCCTATCTTAGGTGTGGGTTTTAACACACTTAGATATTCTACAAGAGAATATGGCTATATTAATTCAAAAGAAGTCAATTCTTCTCATGCAGCCTCAGGAATTCCTAATTCTTACCTCTATATTTTAGCTACAACGGGAATCCTAGGAATAACATTTCTTACATTTGCTATAGTTAGACTTCTGGGTCTTAGTTCTAAATTTAGATTATCAAAAAACCTTTTAATTTCCACTTCCTGTTTGTCAATTCTAACAGGATCATTATTTGAAAATTACATTTTTTATGCGCCTATCACACTTTGGCTTATAATTCTGATAGGAGTTACTTTCAGAAGAGAGAAGTAAATTTAAATACCTGCAAACTTGACTTTTAAGGTTTGTACTTTACCTTTATTGTTTTTTCAGTTTTTTTGCCGGCTTGATTTACCGCAGTAATTGTAATTGCATTATCTCCTTCATTTAATTTAAGGTAATAAGAAAATGCACCTGAAGAATCAACAATTGCCTTAAATCCATTCACTGAAACATCGCTGTCTGGATCAGTTACGCCTGTAACTGAAATATTTTGATCTCCTCGCGTAAACTCTTGACCATCAGAAGGAGAGCTTATATCTAACTTTGCATCACCTTGACTGTAGGTTACCATGTATTCCCTGGTAAACTCACTTTCTTCATCGCCTTTTTTAACACGTGCCTTAATGGTATTTGTTCCTGACCTGAGGCGTACGTGATCAAAGGAAAACTTTTGGTCACTTGAGAGGGGAGAGGTGTCATATAGGTCTCCGTTTAGGTAGAGATTGATTTCTGCATCAGAGTAAGCCGAAGTTCCAGAAACAATAATTGTAGCACTATCTGTAGCTTCAGGAATAGAGTTTATAAAAGGAGCTTCGAGAGTATTCTTGTCAACAATAACTTCATTTACCGTTTGTTTTTTAAAAAACGGAAGAGAAGATATTCCTGACAGGATAGAGGGGCCGAATTTAGAAAGGACAATTATGAAAACAAGAGTTGCAATTCCAAAGACAACTATTTGCTTCTTGCTTTTTTGCTCAGAGGTCCGTGTTAAACGGGAATTCCTT
>CAZQIA010000067.1:0-6282 GCA_964593215.1 uncultured Gammaproteobacteria bacterium | reverse complement strand
TGGAAACAGGAACTGCAGTATTCAAAGTTCATACTGCTTGAAGCATTTGTCCCAAAGTTATGAATAGAAAGTTCCATTCCGCAACTTTGACATCTGGAGACTTTGTCATGTGATGCGCCAAACATAGAAATGTTTCTTATCGATAGTATAACACTTCGCAACAAAATTTGAGTTTACCATTGGTTTTAGCTATAATTCACCTCTTATGGCATACCCAAAAGATTTTTTAGTGAGAACCCAGGCAGAAAAAAAAGATCAAGTAACTATTCGCGATCTTGAAGCACGACTAGCTCGGGGAAGCATACTTGGCCCCAAGCAACAAAATACTCTTGCAGACGCACAGGAGAGAAACAAAAGAGCATCTAGAAGAGTTTTCCTAGGAAGGTCTGTTTCCACTATCGCTGGTGTGGGAAGCATTGCCGCCTTAACTGCTGTTGGAATAGACGCTTTTGGAAGCTCTGACAAACACGACCCCACATCCGATCTTGCAATTCCGCCTAAAACTTCTGAAACAGTTGCGGTACCCGATAAAGACGGTAAAAAAATTCTCTTTAGAGAAATCGACAAACTACCGGAATCTGCTATTAAAAAATTGTTAAATGAGAGAGTTGTGCCTATATTTTCCCATCAAGGTTCTACGCCTTTTAGGGCAACCAGTGGAAATTTTGAATTTAATGTGTATGATTCTTTTGTCAGAGTTAACTACCCTCCAGGTCTTAGAGGGTCAAACGGTATGTATCGTTCAAAAGGAGAAGCTACTCCAGTAAATTCTCCGAGGCTTATAGACAATGTGAATATTCAATTTCCTCTAAATCTTGAGATTCTCTCCGATGATGCCCCTAATTTTGCTAGAGCTATTGATGGAATAACTCCACTCGCTGGATTTACTGGGACAAAAGGAATTTTATTTAGTGATGGAATAACTCCTGAGATAGTAATTAATAGAGTAGATCTAAACCTGGTTCCACCTGAAAAAAGAGAGGTAGCAGAAACTTTTGAAAACTTTCTTTTTATTAAAGAGGCAAGCGGATTTTTACTAGATATGTTACTTGCGGAAGAATCATATGAAAAGATGAAAGAACTGGGAATACCCACTTCTATTATGGTTCAGGGACAGAATGGGCAAATTACAGAAGCAGATACGATATGGGCGTCTATGCGGGGGATACAAAATCAACAAGGAAGGTCCCTCGTTGCCAATGACGTTGGAGCAGTCTTGCTTGCTTATAAGGCACTGCAGGGAACAAGAGCACTAGATCTCATTCATGGTTTCAGTCTACGTGACGCTCATGTTATCGACAGGGTATCGGGAATTGAATTCGGAAAAACAGGTGGAGAAATCTTGACCTCCTCCTATCATTTTGCACTGAATTATCCTTTATATTCAGAGCTACAACCTTTTACAGCAGGAGATATTACTAAAAACCCCTAAATATTGTGCAAAAAAAGCTTTTCTTTTTTTAGGCGAGTGAAGCGAGACGCAAAGTTAAATACAATAGAAATATAGTTTATTAACTTTATCTTCTTTTATTAATTTTAAATCTGGAATTGTGTACCGGTAACTTATAACCCGAGTCCCCTTTTTCAATTCATTTTTTAACTTTGGGGTGATTTTTTTAAGGACTCTTGGAATTAAATACATGTAGATCACAGATGCGCTTGATAGGTCTTCGTCATAAAAACTTTTTTTCTTAAATGTTACCTTATTTTTATTGTTTGAAAATTTGTTCCGTGTTTTTGCAATAAAATCACGTAACGGATCTATCTCTATCCCTACACATTTTGCTCCAGTTTCTTTTGAAACGAGCAATAGAAACTCTCCATCCCCAGATCCTAACTCAAACACTTTATCTGTCCGAGTAATACTTCCAAGTTTTATAGCAGCGCGCCCTGCAGTTTTATATGTTTTCCACCACGGACTCCATGGAGAATCCGGCGGCCATACAGCAGACAAAAGTAATAGCAAGATAATAATTAAAACTAATGCAATCAAATAAAACATTTTTTTAGATTTTAAATATAACTTTTCCTAGGATATTTTCCCTGTCAATCCACCCAATTTTCTTACTATCTAGTGAGTCTTTTTTATTATCTCCTTCTAGATACATTTTTCCATTTTTTATTTCTATAACTCGCTTTATTAGTTTTTTATTATCATACTTCACCACAACTACATCTGAAATTTTTATGGGGAAAAATGATAGAGTAAAAACAACTGATCCTTCTTTTAAAAAAGGTTCCATACTATGTCCTGAAACCCTAAAGAGAGAAAATATCATGCTTGATAGGTTACTAGTTCGCCTTTTGTGGGGTAAATAGAAGGCACTCTAACAGGTGTCATACCTTTTGTTTTATAAAAAATTTCAGAAATTTTAAGAACCTTATCTAGAAGTTCTTGACTTGCTACTATATCCACCCCTTGTCTTGTTTTTATGGAAAGTTTTATAGCTTCTTCAATGGTTGTTTTTAACTCTGGACTTGCTGTGTAGTGTTCTTCTTTAAAATAATCATGCTCCAGTGTTCCTATTTCTTCTTCAATTCTTTTTCCATGTTCTTCTTTTGCTACCGTAATTCTTATAGTTTTGTGTTGTCTAGAAATTGCATTATCTTCCTTTTCGCTTTCTAAAAGCATTTGGGTGAATCGTAAAATACTGTGTGCGGAAATCTGCATAGGAGTAGGATCATAAATTCCACAAGGAATATCACAGTGCGCATGCGCTGTTTCAAGGGAAATTTTATTAATGAGAAATCTAAGTAAGTTCATGAATTTATACTAACGAATCAAGAAAACTTTGTCAATCATTTACAAAAAGGCGTTTTTAACCTTCAAGTAGTACCCGGGCGCTTTGAATCGCACGCTCTAAATGTGTGCGCTTTACAAAAGGAAAATTTTTTATCTCATGCTGAGAAAGATTTAGAAGATCCCTGCATAAAATAATATTATCCTCTATTAAAACTGTTTTTTCTTCTTTAGTAAGGTCGGTTAATATTGTGATTGGATACATTTTAGGGCTTTCAACAAAATGCTGAAGATTTTGCGCGGACGGGAAATTCCATGCCAATACATGTATCCCCTTGCACTGAGCATATGAAATGGCATCTGTTGTAAGCTTAGTATTTGTAATAATCCATACATTATCTATATTATTTTTTTTAGACACATCTAAAAACCGTGCGTGTGTATAAAGCGCAACATGTACATCAGTTTTAGACCCCAAGTCGTTATGAAATTTTGCTTCTACTATCTCGCGCTTTCCTTCTTTTTCCAAGAGCAGGTCTATTTCATGTACCACACATTCCCCCATCATATGCGCATCTACTACAGTTTTATATCCCTGGTCTTGAAAAATCCGTGCCATATAGCGTTCAAATGGAAATCCAGTAGGACCCAAATCAAAAATTGCACGTCTGAGATTAAGTCTTAAGCTGGATTTTTTATCTGTTCGTTTTAAAAATTCAAACACGTGTTTGAATAAATCATCTGTAGAAATATAATCGCCCTTGAATCGAGCTCTAACATGCGCTAGCACTTCTGGTTGGAGTATTGAGGGGACACCTACGCGCTGCATAGTGTTTACAACTTTTTCTTCTGTAAAGGGTTCTAGGTCCCCGTTTCTTTTTACTACGTATAACTGCCCCATGAAGTTATTATGAAGAAGAAAAAGACCTCATTCAAGGGTTTTCCGATCCACAAAAATTGTGGAGGTATTTAAAATCTAATATAATCCACAAATAGCTTGATTTATCAGCATAAAATCCACAAAATATACGACTCCACAAATTTGTGGATATACCAATATTTTCAAGGCTACGATTTGCGGTAATACGACCACAAGTTGTGGGCTATGCATAGGTGTTTGAAGCTAAATTTCCCCGTACCACAACCCACAATCTCACTCTCTTGACTCTATTTTTACAGAGGCACATACTTATTTATATGGATAACAAAGAAACAAGAAGCCAAAGAGCTCAGGAGAAACCAAGAGATGAAAAAGGGCACTTTATTCATCATCAAGATGAAAGTCATCAAGCGTCTTCATCATCACCTGTAAACACCTTGGGAAAAGTGCTAAAAGATAGCGCGCATTACAGTAAGGCTCAAGATGATCTTTTAGATGTTCACGTAGGAAATCCTTTAAGGAAAATTACCTTACTTCTTGAAGAGATTAAAAAACAGAAAGCATTCAGCTTTACACTAAAAGGGAGTCTTGGAATACTTGGGGTAGGCCTTGTTCTTTCTGTCTTTGGAGTATTTGGTGGATCTAAGATTTTATGTAGTCGGGGGACGCAAAGCAAAATTGGAACTATTCGAATACTCAAAACCTTAGATGTAAAAAAATCAAATGTTGCATTTATTGGAGGGTTCATAGATTTTTTCAATACAGCTGTAAACAATCAACAGCTATATAACAGGATAATCTTAATTAAGGGACTGGAAGAATCAGTAAGCATTCCTTTTAGTCAGAACGTAAATTTCAGTCAATATTCTGAAAAGAGTGTTATTGTTACTGGAGATTTTGACACTTGTACTCAAGAATTAAAAGTAACTGATTCTTCAGCAATTGAGCCTCTCGACTAACTCTTACTTTACTTCATCCTTGTTTACTTCTACAATTCCAATTATGAAATCTAGACTATATGAAATTTATCATTCATCTTCTAAGAAACAGGTTAAAATAATTAACGAAAAAAATTTTACCTACATAAATATTCTTCCTACTCTGAACTCCTGCTTGAATAAAAATGTAAAAAAAATTATAGATATCGGTTGTGGAAGTGGAACAATTTCTCTATACCTTGCCTCAAAGGGTTATAAAGTAAAGGGAATAGATATCTCAAAAAAAGCTATTAAGGCATGTAGAGAATCTGCGGAAAGTATTGGGTTAACAAATGTAGAGTTTGAAGTTTCACATTTTCCAAGAGATGTTCTCAAAGGAAAATACGATTTAGTTTTTTTTAGTGAAGTTATTGAACATTTACCAGATGACGAATTAGCATTAAAAAAAATTTATAAACTTTTAAACCCTCATGGAGTTTTATTTTTATCAACTCCTTCAAAAAACGCACCCCTGTATCGTATAGGTCTTGCAAAAAAATTTGATAAAGAAGTTGGACACCTCAGGAGATACACAGTAGGTGAATTGGAAGAAAAACTTAAAAGAAATAAATTTTCTGTAAAAAAAATTTATAAGAAAGAAAGTGTTCTAAGAAATTTTCTTTTTCTAAACCCTGTTGCGGGAAAATTTATAAGATTTATAAAATTCTTCTTTGTAAAACTTTTTACAACTGTAGATAATTTTCTAGTAAAAATTTCCGGAGAATCACAAATAATTATTGTTTCAAAAAAGATGTCTTAGGAATGCGGGGATTTTAAGGGCAGAAACACATTCTAGGCACAAAATCAATCAAAAACCCGACTATAAAATACCTGCTTTTTGAGTCTTAAAGTGCTCAATTATTATATTTTCTATGGATTTAAAAATCAACATACATTTAGCTTCGCTTATTTGATATTTTGAGGCTAGGAAAATATAATAATATAGGTCATGAGTGCCAATGAAAGCCCAAAAGAGCTTTTAGCTCAGGCCAGAGCAATATATTATTCCATGTGCCATGGACAAATTACCTGTGAGGAAGCAAAAATCTTAAAAAACCGGTGGAAACCAAATAGTTTAATCGTGAAAGCTATTAAAAACTAGCAATGAAAGTTTTTTTTGACAATTTGTCCCTCAGCTTCCTAGAAGTGTTTTTGGGGGGAGGGAGGCAAGAATTACTTTCGGATCCTGGTATCTTCCGCGCCAGGTTCTTCTTTCAGGTGCTTGCATAATTGAAATGTTTTTAAAAGGACCTAGATTTTCTTCTAAAAATCTCTTCACCTGCTTTACATCACTTACTACTTGCCATTCATATGGATTTTTATCTCCTGATGGGTCTACAGAATCTACTGTTTCAAGAACATATATCTCATTTTCTCTGTACACAACTGCGTGTCCTTCTCCATGACCACGCTCTCTATCCCTTTCAATAACTACCATTCCTGTTTTTAACTGAGGATCTGTAAACACGCTATAGTAATAACCATTCTCTGGAACTGTATCAACTAAACCATGATTCGTAAATCTAGCGGGAAGACCTTGCGTTTTTGCAATAACAGCTTTACTATTAATCTCCTCTTCCCACTTTTGCATGGAATTTATGAGTGAAATTCTTTCTTTTAATTTTCTTCTTTTCTTCCACCTCTCAAGTAAATTAAATCTAGATCCTTGTTGTTCTGGTCCTGCC
>CAZQIA010000066.1:0-6289 GCA_964593215.1 uncultured Gammaproteobacteria bacterium | reverse complement strand
GAAAAAGCTATTGAAGGTGTTGGAGTTCTTTCAGCAATTTTACGTGTTGCTTACCCGTACGGTATATCTGCAGCACCTAAAAAAGATTTCGTTCGCACTATTGCTGAAAGGTTGAAAAATGAGCAAGTAGTAAAAGCGGTTACAGATCATATTTTTGTTCCCACATACATAGACGACATTGCTTATGGAATAAAAAGGGTCATTGAAGAAAATTGTACAGGAACCTTTCATTTAGTAGGAGATGAGGCGTTAACGCCTTTTCAGGCTGCACAAAAAATTGCTGTTTTTCTGGGGAAAGATTCTTCAAAAATTGAGCCAACTACTAGAAGTGAGTTTTTTGCTGGTAAAGCAATCCGACCTTTTAATTTATATCTAAAAAATGCTAAAATAAAAAATCTTGGAATCGCCACAAGAACATTTGACGACGGTTTGCTTGCAATGAAAGACTATCTTTTGCAATAAGATATAAAATCAATTATTTAAATATGAAATTAACATTTGTAGGGCATGGTTACGTGGGATTAGTAACAGCGGCGATTTTTGCTGACTTTGGAAATACCGTATATATAATAGGGCACACCAAAGAAAAAATAGATAATCTTAAAAAAGGGATAATTCCTATTTATGAACCAGGACTAGAGGAGATTGTAAAAAGAAATGTTAAGGAAGGAAGGCTTATTCCAACACTTGATTATACGCCTGCTGTTTCAGATTCTGATATAGTTTTTATCGCAGTTGGTACGCCTCCTCAAAAAACTGGAGACGCCGAGCTTGCAGTGGTTTATGATGTTGCGCAAAAAATTGCGAAGCATTTATCATCCTACACCGTAGTAGTAACAAAAAGTACAGTTCCTCCTGGAACGAATAAAAAAATTAGACGAGTAATTTCTGAGAACATTTCAAGTGGAGCAGAATTTGATATTGCCTCAGTTCCTGAGTTTTTAAGAGAAGGTAGTGCAATTGATGACACTCTGCATCCAGATAGGGTTGTGATAGGTTCTGAAAGTAAAAAAGCAAAAGAAATTTTAGCTGACCTGCATAAACCGTTAGGCGGAGAGTTGGTTTTAACAAATCTTGAGACTGCTGAGCTTATAAAATATGCATCCAATTCTTTTCTCGCAACTAAAATTTCTTTTGCAAATGCAATATCTAAGCTTGCGGAAAAATGCGGTGCAAACGGACCGGATGTTCTAAAAGGAATAGGTCTTGATAAAAGAATAGGATCTGCCTTCTTATCAGCTGGAGCTGGGTATGGCGGGAGCTGTTTTCCTAAAGACGTAAAAGCACTTTTGGCAATTGCAAAAGATCATGATTATGACTTCGGTCTTTTGGACGAAGTTGAGAGAATTAATGAGTATGCTCGACGCGACATCATAAGAAAAATGAAGACTATGGTGGGTGAATTAAGAGAAAAAACAATTGGTATATTAGGCTTGTCATTTAAGCCCAATACTGATGACATGCGAGATGCATCATCAACGTTTATTATTAATCTGCTTAAAAACGAGGGCGCAGTAATAAAAGCTTACGACCCTCAAGCTATTGAAAATTCTAAAAAGATTACTCCGGATATTTTCTACGCTAAAAGTGCATATGAAGCAATAGAAGATGCAGATATTGCAGTAGTTGTAACCGAATGGAATGAGTTTAAAGAGCTTGATCTCAAAAAGATGGCAAAGCTTATGAAGTATCCAAATCTTATTGACGGACGAAACATCTATGATCCGGAAAATCTCAAAGAAGCTGGATTCAATTCAGTGGGCGTAGGAAGATAGATAATCTATGCAAAACGCTTATATTACAGGAATTTCAGGATTTGCCGGAAGTTTTCTTGCTGAGCTTTTGCTTTCACGTGGATACGAAGTTTTTGGCTCACACATTTCAGATGAATTTTCCACCATTGAGCATATAAAAAACAGGTTGCATCTTTATAAAGTAAATCTACTTGATAAAAACGAAACAGAAAAAAGTATAGAACACGCAAAGCCAGACATTGTTTTTCATTTAGCTGCTCTTACTTCTCCAGCACAGAGTTTTAAAGAACCAGAAAAAATAATAACGAACAATATAACTGCTCAACTTAATTTACTTGAGGCCATTCGTCTTTCCAGTATCTCCCCCCGTATATTAATTGTTTCATCGGCAGAAGTTTACGGGTATGTAAAAGAAAATGAACTACCTATACATGAAAAAAACGAACTCCGACCGGCAAGTCCCTATGCAGTTTCAAAAATTGCACAGGATTATCTAGGTCTTCAATATCATCTTTCTTATGGTTTAGACGTTATTAGAGCAAGACCATTTAATCACATAGGGCCAAGACAATCTCCATCGTTTGTGGTTGCCTCTTTTGCAAAACAGATAGCGGAAATTGAGAAAGGCAAAAAAGATCCAAAAATTAAAGTTGGGAATTTGGAAGCAAAAAGAGATTTTACAGACGTGCGCGATATGGTAAAAGCTTACCTTAAACTAATTGAAAAAGGTGAAAGCGGAGAAGTTTACAATATAGGTTCAGGAAAATCCCATAAAATATCAGAAATTCTTTCAAGTCTGCTTTCTCTTTCAGACGTTCAAATTGAAACTGAAGTAGACCAGTCTCTTTTTAGACCAGGAGACATTCCTGACATAAGAGCAAGCAGTCATAAAATTGAAACGTTAGAATGGAAACCTGAAATTGAGATTTCACAGACACTCAAAGACACACTTGATTATTGGAGAAATTCCGTTTAATATTTTTAGAGTATTCTTTGGGGAGATATAAACAATAGATTTTTGAATTTATGAAAAAGGCACTTTATTTTTTACAAGCTTGCGAGTAAAAAGCAATAGATTTTTGAATTTATGAAAAAAGCACTTATTACAGGAATAACGGGACAAGACGGCTCTTATTTAGCAGAATTCCTTTTAAAAAAAGGATATGAAGTTTATGGCTTAGTAAGAAGACTTTCAACTCCAAACATCATCAACATAAAACATATACAAGATCAAATTACCATAATTCCAGGTGACCTTTTAGATCAGGGATCTCTTGCTGACGCACTAATAACCTCTGAGCCAGATGAAGTTTATAATCTTGCAGCACAGTCTTTTGTGAAGGCATCATGGAGCCAGCCTGTTCTAACTGGAGAATTTACCGCACTTTCTGTTACAAGAATGCTTGAGGCAATTAGACAAGTTAATAAAAAAATTAAGTTCTATCAGGCATCTTCATCTGAAATGTTTGGCAAAGTTACAGAAACCCCTCAGAAAGAAACAACCAGATTCTATCCAAGATCTCCATATGGAGTTGCAAAAGTATATGGACATTATATAACTTTAAATTACAGGGAAAGCTATGATATGTTTGCATGTTCTGGGATATTGTTTAACCACGAATCGCCAAGACGTGGTTTGGAGTTTGTAACCAGAAAAATAAGTAATGCTGTAGCAAGAATTCATTTAGGTAAACAGAAAAAGCTTGAATTAGGCTCTCTAGAGCCTAAACGTGATTGGGGTTTCTCAGGAGATTATGTAGAGGCAATGTGGTTGATGCTTCAGCAAGATAAAGCAGAAGATTATGTAGTAGCTACAGGAGAAAACCATTCAGTAAAAGAATTCGTTGACCTTGCTTTTAATACTGTTGGTATCTCTGATTGGGAGAAGTATGTGACAGCTAATAAATCAGAGCACATGAGACCTGCTGAAGTAGACTACTTGATAGGGGATTACAGTAAGGCAAAAAAAGAGTTAGGATGGGAGCCTAAAACTTCTTTTAAGGAACTTGTTGAGATGATGGTTAAAGCAGACCTTGAGTTTGAAGAAAAAAATGACCTCTAATTCCTAACTTGCTTTTCTTTTATTTCAAAATACGCTAAACTTAACCCTATGCATGCTGTTGTAATTCTTCCTACTTATAACGAAAAAGAAAACATTCAAAAATTAATCCCTGTTTTAGAGGATGAAATCTTTCCAAAAATTAAAGACTATAAAATGAGTATTTTGGTTGCAGATGACACATCTCCCGATGGAACCGGTGAAGTTGTTGAAAAACTTATGAAGGAATATAAAAATCTGCATCTCATAACGGGGAAAAAGGAAGGATTGGGAGCAGCATATTTACGGGCAATGAATGAAGCAATAAGAAAGTTGGATGCAGATATTGTTTTTGAGATGGATGCAGACGGGCAGCATGATCCAACAAAAGTTCCAGAGTTTTTAAAAAAAATCGAAGAAGGAAATGATATGGTGGTTGGTACCCGCTACAGTGGCGGGGGATCTATTCCCAAAAACTGGCCCCCTCAAAGAAAACTATTTTCTATTGTTGCAAATCTTTTAGTACGAGTAATTTTTATGAGATTTAGCATTCATGATTGGACCGGCGGATACAGAGCAATAAAAAAAGAAGTCTTTCTAAAAGAACATGAAAAATTGACTTCTTTCAATGGGTATATTTTCCAGATTGCTTTTTTGCATAAGGCAGTAGTAGATGGATTTAAAATAGGTGAAGTTCCGTTTCATTTTACGGATAGAACATTAGGTAAATCTAAAATTGCTCCGTTAGGCTATATTTTTGATGTTTTATATTTTGTGATAACTGCAAGAGTAAAAGAGTTGCTTTTTGGTAAACTTGGGAAATTTTTAGTTGTGGGAGGAATAGGATTTGTAATAAACTTTGCAATTCTTAAAATTCTCTCTGATGGTTATAATTTTGATCATTCAATAGCTAATTTAATAGGTGCTGCGGTTGCAATTTTCTCAAACTATAACTTTAACAATCTTTGGACATTTAAAGAACATAGAGTTCAAGGAATTGTTCAATACATTGTAAAATTACTACAATTTTATTTGACTTCCGTGTTTGGCGTGGTTTTCATTCAAACAGGAACAATTTTCTTAGGTGATAGATTTTTAGGCGAGGGAGTGCTTCATATTTTTATTCCAATAAAGTATTACTATATATATTTTGTCTTTGGAACAGGACTTTTGCTGATTTGGAACTTTACAATTTACAACAAGTTCATCTGGAAGAAAAAAGCTTAGGCTTTTCTGGAAGAATGAACATAATAAATGTTTGAAGAAAGCAAAAGCCTAAAAAAAGGCATGGTCAATTTATAAGGAACAATCCGTAGAGGCACTATGTCTTCAAGATGCAAAAGATCATAAAATTTCTTACCACTTCAAAAATTCCATTACTACTCACTCTTGCAGTAGCAGCATTTTTTAGACTCTATAAGATAGATGAATACTTAACTTTTTTGGGAGATGAAGGAAGGGATGTTCTAGTTGTATTTCATATCCTCCACGGGAATCTTACTCTCCTGGGTCCAACTGCATCGGTGGGTGGTTTTTTCCTGGGTCCAATTTATTACTACATGATGGCACCATTTTTATTACTATTTAACTATAATCCTGTAGGCCCAGCAGTAATGGTTGCATTTATAGGTGTTTTAACTGTTGGCCTGCTCTATAAAGTAGTTCAAGAATTCTTCGGAAATGTTCCTGCAATTTTTGTATCCTTTCTCTATGCAATTTCTCCACTTGCAGTTATTTACTCAAGATCTTCATGGAATCCTAATCCCGTACCATTTTTTGCCTTATTATTAATGTTTTCCCTCTACAAAAGCGTAACTAAAAAATCAAAAAAACTATTAATCTTTTCAGGTATACTGTTTGGAATTTTACTACAGCTTCACTACCTTTCTACCTTTTTAGGTGTTGTTGTCTTTTTTTATTTCTTAATCCTATCAATTCTTGAAAAAAAAGAATCTGCAGCCCGTATTTACTTATTTATTACAAGATGCCTAATTTTTGCAGCAGGTATACTTATGGGTTGGTCTCCTTTTCTTGCTTTTGAAATCCGTCATGGGTTTCAAAATATTCAAAGCATTCTGAAATTCATATTTTCTTCAGGAGAAACCGGAAATAATTCTAAGTACTTTTTTATTGTTCAGGATGTTTTCTTAAGGATTTTTGGAAGACTTTTATTTGCATACCCTAGATATGAAGATCTCCATCTCTATTCACCGCAGATTTTATCAATCTGGTCAATTATCTCTGTTGGGATCGGCGTTACATCTTTATTCTGCATGTTTATACTTTTACGTAAAAAGAAAAAAAATGATGAAAAATTTCCGGGAATATTACTTTTTCTATTATGGATTGTAGTTAGTATATTGCTTTTTGGATTTTATAAAAAACCAATATATGATTACTATCTAGGAATTTTATACCCGGTTCCTTTTATTTTTCTTGCTGGATTTATTTCGTTAGTTATAGATAGATGGAAACAGTCATATGCGGTGTTAGTTTT
>CAZQIA010000065.1:0-6320 GCA_964593215.1 uncultured Gammaproteobacteria bacterium | reverse complement strand
TGGGAAAAATACCGCGCTTGCTATCCCAAACCGTAAAATCGCAAGAGTAAACGGATGAATATCGCGTAAAGACCACTTAAAAATAGGAGGAGCTGTTCCCCAGATAATATTTGCAATAATAAGTGCAATAACTGCTTTTTTAGTGTTAGACATTGGGCAGTGTGGATCTAACGGGATTAACCAATCATTTGGATAACTTCATTGAGCGTCACGGTTTTTTGCTCTTTAGTTTGCAGCGCTTTTAGGGTAACTAATCCCTTTTCTTTTTCTTCTGGACCTAAAATAAGTAAATACGGAATATTTTTCTTCAGAGCATATTTTATCTGTTTTTCCATCTTTGTGTCATTTTCTAAATACAATTCAGTATTTATTTTTCTGGTTCTCAACTTTGCAGCAAGTTCATATGAGTCTCGCATTAATTCAGGAGAAAAAACAGTAACTAAGACTTTTGCAACGGACGGGTCAATCCTTAAAAGATCTTGTTCTTCTAGTGCCTCCATGAGTCTATCAAACCCAAAGGCAAAGCCTACAGCTGGCATATTCTCATCCTCAAACATTCCCACTAGATTGTTGTAGCGTCCGCCTCCCGCAACAGATCCTGCTGTATATCCCTCAATCTCTATCTCTATAATTATCCCCGTATAATAATCTAATCCACGAGCAAGGGTTGGTTCATATACAACCTGTTCAGACCCCAATATTTCCATCACCTGAGAAATACGTTCAGTTTTCTGTGCATTTTTTACTTTGTTTAAGATTTCAAGGTCAAGTCCTTTTTCTGAGAGTTCTGTTTTCACTCCGTCTTCTCCAATTTTTTTAAGCTTGTCTATTGCTATAATACCTTCCTTAGGGATCCCCTCAAAAACAGCGCGGTCATTTATAAGAACTTTAAAATTCTTAAACCCTAAAGATGAAAGCGCGGTAATTCCTACTTGAACAACCTCAGCGTCCGCTAGAGCAGTGTCGGCGCCCACTATATCTATGTCACATTGTAAAAACTCTCTGAAGCGTCCTTTTTGGGTGTTTTCAGCCCTGTATACATTAGAAACTTGGTAACGCTTGAAGGGGAGAGGAAGGGCGTCTTTATACTGTGCAAAAACTCTTGCAAGAGGTACTGTTTGGTCATAGCGCATTGCAACTCGCCTCTGCCCGTTATCAGTAAATTTGTACATTAATTTGTCCCCTTCCTCACCATATTTTCCTGTTAGTATCTCCTCGTACTCTAGAATCGGTGTTTCTAGCGGCTCAAATCCATAGGCCTCAAATACTTTTTTCAAAGCTGAGATAATATAAGCGCGTTTTCTTGCCTCGTCAGGTAAAAAATCCCGGAATCCTTTCAATGTTTGAGGTGTAATATTTGCCATAATTCTGATACTAACATGTTTGAGCTTTAACCTCAATTGGTCATGTGTGTGTTTGTAGAGCAGCTTTAAATAATCAAAGAAATTTTATTGTCCTATAATATTGACATTTGGACATGTTTTTGCTATAATTTCCCTCTTGTTCGGGTTTTTTGACCTCATCATTCTAAAACTCTAATTTAACTTATAATAAACTGTTTTTATGAATGATGTCAGGATTTTGTCATTAACCCGTCAAGACAAAAAAGGAAATTCTGAGATAATTTATTTTTAATGCTTATGCCAACAACAGTAGAAGCAGGATCACGAATAACTCATACCAACAGAATTACCCAAAGATTGCAACCCGGTTTCCTTCCTCCAGATTCTCCGCAAAATATCATTGTGTCCCCAACCATGAATAGATGGGGAGACGGAACAGATGGGCACTTACAGAACATGGTTTCCTCGGTTCAAGATGCTTTAAAACGTGATGGAATGACTGATTCATGGGTGCTTTTAAATGATGCCTCTAATACTCCTGATGCAAATAAAAAGCGCGCACAAGGTTTAGCAGAAATTCAGAGAAGATCTGATGGAGATGCCAGAATTATGCTTATGACGCCAGAAACCAGAGCAGCGGTAGCTGGAATAGTGTCAAAACATGTGGGAATAAGAGAGGGAGTAGTGCGTGCACTACTAACAGGAACTGGGTACGCTGAACAGCGCGCAGCTCTGGATGTGGTTGCCGGAGGGTTAGTTTCAAAAGACGGAAAAATAATAAATGTTCTCACACTAGATGATGATACCGTTATCCCTGAGAGAAAAAAATATGTGGATGAAGAAGGTCTGCCTGATGGAATCAGACGGAAACCAAATAGCCAAGTTCTTATGCCGGACGGATCCGCGCGCGTAAGAATGGATGGAGTAAACAGTTTAAAGTCATTTTTTGAACCCTTGGGGCTAACAGTAGGGGAGATGCGCGGAAGAACGGGTGACCTGCGTGCCACAAGAGGTCTGCATGACACAATGCACGGAGTTTTAGATATGGCTTCTAAGGGAATAGCTGCCCAGTTTGAGGTAACCCATACTGATGAGCCGGACATGGATGGAGCAGAGAGGGCAAGGATAACCGCAGTTGCCGCAACAAAACATGGAGTGCCTGATTATAGAACGGTAAAAATTGCGCAAAGCCATTTAGAAGGGGAATTTCCAGAAGAAGAAGTTCCAATTGCTTCAATTCCTTCCGGAGAAAATAAAAACTTTACCTTTCATGAGGCAAGTACAAATGTAGATTCTGCGGCAATTAGCAGAAGACTGGATTCTCAAACAGCATCATGGCCATGGTGGTACATTTCAAGCCTTGATGTTTCATTATCAAATCCATTAAAGACTGTTACGGGTCACTACAGAGCTGACAATGAACTTCTTCCCGTAATTATGCGTGTCATGTTAAGTAAAACCGGCGAAGCCCACATGTACGCTGCAGGGATAGAGACCCAGGTGTATCACAATAGAGCTAGAACCGGTTACAGGCCTGGCATGCATGAACAGGCAACAGCGTCATTAGTGGGTAACATTGCAGCGCTTGAGGCGTCCCGGAGATTGGAGTTTGATCCCGTAACGGGTGAAGCAAAAATGTATATGGTAGATGGAAATTATAGGGCGCCAGAAGACCACGCACAAAGCGTGTTTAACGAAATGAGAAACCTTGCAACTGTATGTGCTGCAAAAATGACAGAACTTAGGGGAAGGCAAGAAAACGGAGGAAGAAATGTGAGCGATGAAGATTTTAGACGTATTGAGGAAAACGTAAGAAATTACGCGAACATAAAAGCTTCTATTGAGGGAAAATTCGCGAACTTTGATTTTAGAAAATTTAAGGAGGCATTAGACCATGAAATAAGAGATCAGCTTAACTTTTATGCTGAGGTTTTAAGAGCAGTTCCTGCGGTTACAGACAGTGTGAGAAAACTTATTGCTGACGGGAAGTACCCAATTGTTGAATTTAAAGCACGTTAGTTTGTTGTATAGACAAAATATTCCTGCTAGAATAAAAATCTCTTTTACACAATGAAAAATATTATTGCAGTATACAGCGCTTGGACTACCGGTAAAGACGGTGCCATGAAGGTTTTTGATCATCCGCTTACTCTTAAAGAAGAGGGAACTGTAGCAAGAATGCTTGAAAGTTTTTTAAAGTCTGAAATTACGACCCCTGTTGTTTTATTCCCATCCTCAACGGATTCTAAAGTTGTAGCGCATCTTAAGAAATTAGTAAAACCTTATGAAAAGAAGCTAGATGTTCATGTGTTTGACGGTGATGATCTGAGAGGAATCGTAAAACACTTAAAGAAAAACGGATTTCCTAAAGAGTTCGATGACGTATGGGATATTGGAAATTACGGTAGGTACAGAAACTGGATGCTTCTATATGGTGCATTTTTGGGAGTGGATAATGTTATTACTATAGATGACGATGAGTTAATTGAAAAAAAAGGATACATTGAGGATATTGTATTGGAATACATAGGTACCAAACAAGATGGTGTAGAGGTGTGGGGTAAAGGAGGAATTTATATAGACGCTGACGGGAAAAAGTATGTAGATGAGCAGGATAAGTCTATTGCAGAATATGACAGATGGCCTAAGAATAAAGTATTAAACCAATCCATGAAAGATCAGGTAGAAGCCCCGGGAGGACGTTTGGTTTACTGCAATGCGGCTTTGGGCGGAAACATGATTACAAACCGCAAGATTTTCTTAAAAGTTCCGTATGATATTAATATTACACGTGGAGAAGATGATGACTATGTAATGAATGCAGAATATTTAGGGTTTACGTATCTTTTTGACAAAGAAATGGTTGTAAGACATCTTCCACCAGGAAGAGATAGTCTTTTCTGGACAAGAATGGGACAGGACATAAAAAGGTTTAAGTACTTAAGAGAAAAAGTGAGAATCTTTAAGATTGATAGGGAAAAAATGAGTGTTATGTATAAATATTATTTAACAGATGAGTTGGAATACAACGCGGTTTGCGGAAGTATAGATGCCGCAAAAAGATTTTACAGCAAAGGACAGAAAGAAGAGGCAGAAGGGTTTTTGCAAAATGCACTAGTGGGCGCAAAGCCAGATACAGATGAAATGGAGAGACTTGTAAGAAGACAGATGGAATTTATGAAGCACTGGGGTAAAGTTCTTCCAAAAGTAGAAGGTATTTGGAAGGATAGACTAAAATAATCCTCGTATTATCCGGCTCTTTGGAGCTTTAGGGCTGGACTTAGTGAAGCGAAAGAAGCCCGCAAAACTTCAGAAGCAGGGTTTTAGTACCGCAGCGAATGAAGTGAGCGAGGAACGCAAGATTCGCGAAGCGAAGATTATCCTGCGCCATGCAACTTATTATTGCGTTTCTGCTGTACCACTAGTGGTTCTGGTTTTTTCTTGGGAGTCATACTTGCAGAAAGCTGTGCGCCTCCCTGATTATTCATTTTGCCCATTTGATTTGATTGTCCCCGTTCAGCAATTTCTGCGCCCTGTAAAACTCTTGGCTGTTCAGGTTTGGGTTTCATGGCGTCTACTTCTGCTCGCAAATTAGAACGTACTGCAGCAAGTTTACTTTCCTTTTCAACTTTTAACTGCTGTTGGCGTTCAGGTGTAGGATTAGAAATAGGCTGTTCAAATGATGCTTTTACTATATCTATGGGGGCATGTGCTACTTCTTTTGCAACCTTAGTCCCTTCTTCTTTAAACGTTTCTATAATGTCTCCTAAAACTGAACCGGGGTGGGGCATATGTTAAGTATTAAGTATTTTGCATGGAGTATCAAGTATTATGGTTTTCTTCAGGTGTTTCTAAGGAAAGTTTTTTACATTTGACAAAGAAGGGAGTTTTTACTACACTTGAAACCCACAAGGTCGCAAGCTCTTTTTCTCGTAAACTCGAAAAAGGTCGCAAGCTCTTTTTCTCGTAAACTCGAAAAATGAAAAAGCTTATTGTTTTACTTCTTCTTTTAATTTTCTTTGCCTTTTTGTGGCAGGCGGCTCCCTCAGTATTTAGAAATAATCTATCAAGAACTTCCACAGATAAACCCACAGAAACAGTAAAGGTTTTAAAAGAAGAAAATTTAGTAGTAGATGTGGTAAAGCAGGTGGGCCCGTCGGTTATTACCATAGGGGTAGAGACAAAACCACTCTCAAGAAGTAATCAGGATTATTCATTTGGTCCATTTTCAGTTTTTTTCAACCAAATACCTCAGCCGCAAGACACAACTCCAAACTCTCAGGATTCAAAGGAGGAATTCATAGGGTCAGGATTTGTTTTAACAAAAGACGGACTCATAGCCACAAATAAACATGTGGTTTCAGATACCACTGAGACATACGTAGTTGTGGATGACAAGGGAAATAAGTATAAGGTGGACAAAATTTATCGTGATCCCAGTAATGATTTTGCAATTTTAAAAACTACAAATACTCCTGCGGGCGGATTTAAGGAAATACAGTTTGGAGATTCTAAGAATGTAGAAGTTGGGCAGTTCGTAATAGCTATTGGAACAGCTCTGGGAGAGTTTAGAAACACTGTTACTACTGGAGTTGTTTCTGGTTTGGGTCGTGGAATAACAGCTGGAAGTTCTTTTGAAGGGTTTGCAGAAAGACTTGATAACGTGATCCAAACAGATGCAGCTATCAATCCCGGAAATTCAGGAGGACCGCTTCTGAATTCATCAGGACAGGTGATTGGAATAAACACAGCAGTTGCATCAAACGGACAAAATATTGGATTTGCAATTCCTATAAATGTGGTAAAGGATAGCCTTAAAAACTTTAATGACACCGGCCAATTTAACAGACCATTCTTGGGTGTTTCGTACACTATGCTTTCCAAACAGGCAGCGTTATTAAACGATCTCCCAGAAGGAGCGTATGTGCAGGATATCATCACTGATTCCTCTGCAGATAAGTCCGGAGTTCAAAAGGG
>CAZQIA010000064.1:0-6452 GCA_964593215.1 uncultured Gammaproteobacteria bacterium | reverse complement strand
CAAGCGATGGTGAAAATAAGGAAGGTATAAAAAAAAATAAAGAGATAAAACTTATTCATGCAGAAGACCTGGATAGCAGTATTCCGGTTGACGAAAGAATTATTGCATACGCTAAAAAAACACGCGGCAGAATAATAACGTGCGACTATAATCTTTCCAAAAAAGCAAAAATAACAGGCGCGTTTTCTATAGATGTTTTTGAAATGGCAAATATTCTAAAAACAACTGCAGTTCCGGGGGAAGAGTTTTTCGTAAAAGTTGTTCAAAAAGGAAAAGGTCCGGGTCAGGGAGTGGGATATTTGCCGGATGGCACTATGATAGTTGTGGAACAGGGCGAAAATCTTATTGAGAAGGCTGTAAAAGTGGTAGTTTCCCGTGTTATCGCAACGGATGCAGGTAGAATCTTCTTTGGAAAAATTGTTGAATAATTTTGTAAGAACTAAAAAGTCCTCTTGTAAATAAGTATTTAACGCGTTTATAATAGAGCTCAAATTGAGAGCAGGGGGAGAGTTTTGGCTCTGTGATCCCTCAGCAACCCTTCGGGCAATAACCCGAGCATTGGTGCTTCACCCAACCCAAACAGGGAGGATTTTAAAGATGACCTCTCTTATTTAAGAGAGGTTTTTTGTTTTAGAAAATATGGCAGTTCAAAACCTAGAACAAGGTAGGATACGGGTAGAAAAAGGGGAATTAAAAAGAATAGTTCAGCCTGTTGCAGGGAGGTTTTTCCCAGAGGGTAAATTTGAATGGGAAGAGGTTTCAGATGCTCAGGCGGTTCAGCTTACAGTATTTGATCCTGAAGATTCTTCTAGAATGTGGTTAAAATTTAAATTACGTGACAGAGCACATGATGGTCCCGACTGGAAGAGCTCAAACCTTAATACATGGCCGAACATGCATAGGGATGACAAGTTAAGAAGATGGACAAAGGCAATAGAGGAATCAACTTATTGGATGGATCCGGAGCACTCTATAGAAGAAAAAAAAGGAAAAACATACGCAGATTTTGTAGAAAACCCCTACGAAGAGCTTCCTTGGGAGCATCCCTCCGAAAGAAACTTAAAAGAATGGTTAGGTAAGTTTACTAACGTAGTAAACTCTGGACACAATGTGTTTCCTGGGTTTTACTCGTTTAAACCGCTTCCTGCGCAAACAAGAACAGATATTCTGAGCGGAACACAAAGTTTACTTGCGGGTCAAGGATACGACTACTTATCCCGCGTTCCTACGTGGTTTCATGTGTACATGAGTGATACAAGAAAGCATGGATTTAAACCCACACATAAGGCAGATAAACTACAGATAGATGAACTTATTGATGAGTTAAAGGCAGTATCTCCAGGGGACAGAGCGTTAAGTAGTTGGCTCGTGGTTTTGCAGTTTTTCAACCAATTAGTTGAAGATCAAGGAGGGGTTCCTGAAAAATATGTGGGTGACAAAAATGTTTTTAGGACGCATGATGGGAAAATTATTACATATCCATTATCCAGAGAAAGAAATCTCTGGGTGGACAAGAGGCTAAGGTAAAAACATCCGTGTAAGACTCCTATTTTCTATAAGATTTCTTTTTTGTCAAGAGGCAAAATAATTTTCATAAAGTTATCCACATTTTTTTACTCTATTTTTTTAGACTGATAAATCAATATTTTTTGAGTATAAAAAACTCTAGGTTATATAAAAATTCCCTATAGGTTGAAAGTTTTGACAAGTCGTGGTATACTTTATCTAATGAAAATCTTGAAAATATTTACAATAAAAGAAAAGAATAAAGAGGTAAAGACAGACCTCTACCAGGACTCCGTAAATAAATTAGGTCGTGAACAGTTTAAAAAGATTCTAGAAAAAGGCTTACAAGTTCCAGTTGTACTTTTGTAACTTGCTTACGTGGAGAATACGTTTGAAGACAAAAAAAGAGCATCGCTTTCGCTACTAGCTGTATAAATTCTTAAGTACGAAAAGCAATGCTCTTTTAGAAAATTATAAATACGTAGTCTCTAGGCAGGGTGAGACTAGTATTTGAAAGATAAATTAACAAAAATAGCTTTTTATGTCAAGAAAAATTGATGAAGCTATTTTTAAGTAATTGGATTGTTTTCACGACATTTTTCATGGTTGCGATAATTTAATTATTGTCGCTAGAAAGGGGGGTAGGAGACTTGGGCAGGGTTTCTTATTCCCCTTTTTGGTGGTTAAAAATTACTTCAATTTTCTTTGAGAGGCGTGGTTTTTATTTTGACTTAGAGTTTCCATTTGCTACAATATTCATCATGAACAAGAAGATTCTCATAACTGGAGCCGGCGGGTATATAGGTTCAGTAGCAGCGTATGTTTTTTTAGAAAAAGGGTATCAAATAGTAGCATTAGATAATTTTTCCACAGGCTACAAAAAACCCCTAGAAGTTCTTCAAGATAAATTTGGAAAAGAGAATATTATTATCTACGAGGGCAATGTAGGTGAGGAGTCGGGAAAAATTTTATCTCAAGAAAAAGACATAAAAGCTGTTATCCATTATGCTGCAAACTGTTCTGTGAATGAGTCAATGCAAAATCCTTCCCAGTACTTTCTAAACAATACTTCTTCTGCAGCACTTCTTCTTAAGGCAATGGAAGACAGTAATGTAAAAAACCTTATTTTTTCCTCAACATGCGCTGTTTACGGTGAGGCACAATACGTTCCATTAGATGAGAAACATCCTACGAAACCTGCTAATCCATATGGAGAATCCAAGAGGATGACGGAAATTATGATTGAGTGGTACGGAAAATTAAAGGGCCTAAATTACGTCGTTTTGCGGTATTTTAACGTGTGTGGAGCAACAGATGATGGACTAATAGGGGACAGTAAAAAACCATCAGTTCATTTAATGCAAAATGCAGTGAGGGGTGCTTTGGATATTGAACCGTTTCATTTAACCTACCCAGAGGTTGATACCCCAGACAAAAGCCCCATAAGAGACTACGTAAACGTAGTAGATTTAAATAAAGCACACGTTATGGCTCTTGAATATCTGTTAGACGGTGGGAACAGTGAGATCCTTAATATTGGAACCGGAACTGGAGACTCAGTCTTAGAAATAATTACTGAGGTAGAAAAAAAGACAGGAGTTACCCTGCCAAAAGAAAAAGGTCAGGAAAGACGCGGAGAGTATGCAAAAATGGTTGCAGATATTAAAATGGCTGAAGATGTTTTAGGGTGGAAACCAGATCATACACTTTCCCAAAGCATTGATTCATCTATCTCCTGGTACACTAAAAACCCCAACGGCTGGGAGAGATAATTCCCTGTGTATTATTTGCCTTTAAAATACGATTTCACAAACATTCCAACTAGAACTAATACATTTACACCCATGAGTGCAAAACCTGCATATTCTAAGTATTGTGGAATAAACAAAAAGATCACGTAAATTGGTTTCTGACTAGACTTGCTATTATTAAGAATCCACCCATTCGCCCAATTATTTACTAATATGTGATTTTTTAATTCAGTACCAAACAGATTAGGAAATAAAGAGTTTATGAATGAAAGATTTTTCATCTCATATGCCTTCCAGTCTGGGTCATAAGCAGTGTAGTAAGTGAGCACCTGGTTTTCACCCTTGTTTTCCTGTACAAAATGAGCCTGTGTTAATAGATCGTATGCAAGCGGTATGATCTCCACGGACTGTATTTCATTAATGGACTCGTGTTTTCCAATAGATATATTGTTAAATAAAAGACTGTATCCTGCACCGTAATACTTCATTGGGGCTATAAAAATGTAGCTCGTTTCAAAAGTGTTTTTATCACTTAACGAATAGTCAAGGTCAGTTTTTTTTGATTCTTCATTTACTAACGCAACCTCCAATTGTCTCCCAGATATGTGCCTGCTTTCAATAACCGCTAAATAGCCATATCTCTGGGAAAAGTTTTTTAAGAGAATGGCATAGCAATTTTCAGAATTTAAAGAAGTCATAACCAGATGGTTTGCCTGTAACTGTTGTGAATATCTAGAGTTGGGTTTTGGGTTAGGTTTTTCTTGACAGTTAGAAGCTGAATGTTCCAGGAAGTATGGATCGTCTTTACTGTTATAGCTGAGGTAAGGTTCATGTGGAATCTGTGTTGTTATGGTTATGTTGCTGTTCTCATTTTTTACCTCAGGCTTTAATATTTCCGTTTCTTTTGAAAAAGAAGGAAGAGCAAGGGCTGATTTTGAGAGGTTGCTGGGATAAGTAGCGCTAAGCGTGATGACGTCTGCAGATCTCTTAATTTCTATACCGCTTTGAGCAAGAGTAGCGTCTGTAATGCTTGTATTTGAATAAAGACTTCTAAAAGGATAGTAGCTTGAAGTTTTAGATGTTGCATCAGTGATATAACTGCCATTATCAGCAAATCCCTGATCTAACACTCCGAAACTGTAAGAAGGATTAATATTTGAAGCACCCGTTAATCTTACGGTTTCTTTAGGAGCATTTTTGACCTTGTAAATTCTTATTTCTTTTAATTTTTTTTCTTCTGGAGAAAGTATTTTTTCAAGAGTTAACCTGTGGGATGAATTCAGGTATTTTTCAAATTCAGAAGAGTATATGTAGCCTCGAGAGTTGAGATAGGGAACAATATTTTTATCTAGAACAATCCAGGTAATATTGTATTTATCTAAAATATTTTCAAACTGTTTGAAATCTTCTGCGTATATTGCTCTGTTTAATTCCCAATAGTAGTTCTCATTTGATCTTCCCCACACGTCAAATGCCCGGTCCATAATTGGCTGTTCTATTCCATACCACAGAAATCCAGATCCACTGTATCCCCAGTCATACACACTCCATCCCCAGTTCCACCCCTGAGGAAGGTTTGCAATCCGTTCATTTTTACCTTGACTTTTGAAGTAAGAAAACAAATCAAAATATATTGATGGAATATTAATTTTAGTTCTACTGTAGAGAAAATTTCCGCTAAAAATTGGCCATGAAAAATATACGAGAAGAATAGAGATGAAAACAAAAATAGAGTAGGTGCTTATTTGCTTGACTATTTTTTGCGGTATTTTCCCAACGGTTAAAAGAAGACTATATACTCCTATTCCAAAACTAACTGCATAGAAAAAACTTAGACTTATGGAAAACTTAGTGAATGCGACGCGAAAAGCCTGTTTGAATACCGGGACGTGCTGCATAAGTTTGGTTGCATAGAGAAAGGGGAAAGTATCTGTGGCAAGCATTGTAAACGTAAATACAAAACCAAATACAAAAAACCACCTGTAGCCAACTTGCTTTCGAATTACAAGCGCAGTGGTTCCAATAATTATGACCCCAAATAGAATATAGCCAGCAGTTTGAACCCAAAAATTTCCTAAATGAGTAGTCCATTGGCTAAAGATAGGAAAGACAGTATTATTGAATGAATCAATTGCTTCAGATATGAATCCTCTTAATATTGACATGTCTTTTATATTTCCATACACCTCATTTTTAAGAATAAAATCATTTGTTGAAGAGAGGTTATTGTAGGAGTTTAGGTATGTGGCGCTTTTTGTGAAGGAATAGAATACTACTGGAAAAAACCAATACGCGTTTAAAACAAGGGTAGAAAAAAATAGAATACATATTAAACCAAAAGATTTAATTGAGAAATGGTTTAGGAAATAAAAGAAAAGAAACATTGAAAGTAAAATCATGTACACAAAAAAGAGTGGTGGGATAAAGCCTTGTATGGTGGAAAAAATAGAAAGTAGGGTAAATGCTGTATACGTCTTTTTAGAAGGTTTTTCTAGAAAAAACAAGATAATGAGAAATAGCCAGGGAAGAACAGCAAAATGTACAATAAATGACTCTAGTTGAATGTAGAAATTTTGCACTGTACCAAAATTCAGAACATAGTATAGTGCCCCAGATATCCCTGACAAGTTTTTAATAGTTTCATTCTTTTTTCCTAGAATCTTTCTTAATAAGAAAAACATTCCAAATCCTCCGGAGAATAAACAGAAAAACGTAAAAAATGATCTAAGGTACATTAATGGCAGAACAAGTGAAAGCAGGAAGAGAATAATTGTGTGGGGGAGAGTTGCTGCGTACCCATGACCGCCATACGTTCCAACACCTTGGTTTTTCTGCCAAACAGCGTGTAGAGCTCTATCTATATTCATTGAAAAATTGAATTCAGGATGAAGATTATCCCATCCGGTCATCCATGAGTTGAATGGGAAGTTGGTAATGAAGACTACAATAAAGACAGCTGAAAGCAATACAAGGGAGATAAAAAGACTCTTGTTTTTGAATATCTTATCCATTCTTAGCAGTTTTAAGTGCTGGGAATGTGGAGTATCTAAATGATGTGAGTTTTTTTCCTCCATATAGCTCATTATAGCAGTCATCAAGTAATAGGTTTTTATCTCTTAATTCAGCAAAATTAGAAGAAAAAGTTTTTAATTTTCTGTTAAAATCTGGTTTCATACCCTTACTTAATAGAAATTT
>CAZQIA010000063.1:0-6668 GCA_964593215.1 uncultured Gammaproteobacteria bacterium | reverse complement strand
GCCCGGGATTTGATCCGTACGGAAATACGGGTTACGAAGAAAATCTGAAGCTTATAGCACACGTTTCAGGGGAAAAAGAGCGAGGATCACTTGACAATATTCACGTGATTGATGCTACAGATGGCAGAATTTCTCAAAGACACATGGGATTAATCCGAGGTATTGGCAACGAAGTTGCAATGGAACGTCTTCAAAGCACTGAGACGGGTAAAATGGGAGTGGTTGTTCAGCTCGACGCAGATAGTAGTACTGACCCAGACTTTCTAGAAAAACTATTGGGTGAATATACGAATGACCCAACCCTAGAATCCGCAACAATTGCCCGTCTTCCTTTACCCATGGACTACCAAGATGAAATGTTTTACCTTGCCTTAGCAAATAGCTTTAAAAAAAATGTTGAAGCAAAGTATGGAAAAGGTACACTTTCAGCATCTGGTGCAACAATTTCTTTCCGCGCTTATTTACAAGGCGTTCCAGAATTCAGACAGTACATGAACGCTTCTATGAACGAGGATGTTCATCAAGGAGAACAGCTCCCAAGAGTATCTCGCCACTCTCTGCTTCCTGAACCCAGAGTCTATGCCGGCGACAGGAAAAGGAAAGAAGGGTTTGATGCAGTAATAAGATCAGTGTTTTCAGGTAATCCAGTAAGCATTTCTTCTTTTCAGGGCTTGATAGACATTATAGGTAAAACGCATAATCTGAGCCGGGTTGTACTTGATCAAGAAAAAAAACCCGATCCTTTTTCAGCTATTCAAGATTTGCTGCATAATAACCCTTCATTATTAGAAAAATTTTTGGAATACTACAAAAGAGAGTTGGAACTTGTAGGCAGACGTATAGACTTGAATAAAGCAAATAAAGAAAACGTTAACATGGGCGCTTGTCTTTTCGCATTATCTAGAATGGCTCTATCAAATAGACCAGACATGAGTTAATTTCTCTGTCTTAGAAACGCGGGAATATCAAAAAAGTCTTCTTCCTCTTCTTTTTTCTCTTGAGGTGTTTGCTCTGTCTGAATAGGAGCTGACGGCTGCTCCTGTTCCTGTTTTTCTTCATACATACCAGACATACTGGATGAATATTGAGGGGAAGCACCCACAAATTCCTTAAGTCTTCTTCTAGATTCATCAAACCCAGTTGCAATAACAGTTATCTTGATCTGATCATGCATGGTTTCATCAATTGTTGCGCCAAAAATAATATTTGCGTCCGGATCTGCTGCGGCAGTAATAATTTTAGACGCCTCATCTACCTCTGCCATCGTAAGATCACCGCCACCAATAATATTAAAGAGAACTCCGCGTGCACCTTCCATAGATACTTCCAAAAGAGGAGATGCAGTTGCTTGACGTGCGGCATGCTGAGCTCTGTTTTCCCCTACCCCCACGCCTATTCCCATAAGAGCAGACCCTGCATCAGACATAATAGACTTCACGTCTGCAAAGTCTACATTAACCAACCCAGGAATAGTTATAAGATCTGCAATTCCCTGAACGCCGTGATTAAGAACTGAATCTGCAACTCTAAAAGCCTCAAGAAGAGAAAGTTTTTTATCAACTACTTCTATAATTCTCTGGTTTGGGATTACAATTAATGTATCTACTTTATCTTTTAGGCTCTCTATTCCTTCTTCAGCTGCTACCATTCTGCGTGTTCCCTCAAAAGTAAAAGGCTTAGTAACAACAGCAACGGTTAGAGCACCAGATTCTTTTGCAACCTCAGCAACTATTGAAGTCGCCCCTGTTCCTGTTCCTCCACCCATTCCAGCTGTCAAAAAAACCATATCTGTTCCCTCTAACAGCTCCTTTATTTTTTCACGTGACTCTTCTGCGGCTTTTTTTCCTATTTCAGGATTTCCACCAGAACCCAAACCTTTTGTAAGATTTTCTCCTATCTGAATTTTTGCAGATGCTTGTGAGTTGAGAAGCGCCTGCCCGTCTGTGTTTACCGCAATAAAATCAACTCCCTTAATCTGGGATTCTCTAATCATGGAGTTGATAACATTTCCGCCACCGCCGCCTATTCCAATGACTCGGATCTTAGCAAGAGAAGCAGTTTGAGGTCTAATAAGCATTTTTTCTTTTTTCTACAATCATTATTCGTATAATCTTCGAAGTACATAGATACTAGCACAGCAGATATGCTATTGCAATACGTGGAATGCAAGAATCCTAGGGCATGAAGTTTTTGATGAGTTTTTTAACCTTGCCCCCTAAATTCCCACCGGAACCTGAGGGAACCATGGAAAAAATGCTATCCAGAAAACTTCCCGTTTCCTTCACGGTAAAGTTTTTTCCGTAAGTTAATAGTCCTACGGTTGTAGCAAAAGAAGGATTTTCAACGTCGTCTATGAGTCCTGATAATGATGTGGGGGTACCTATTCTTACAGGCATAGAAAGCATTCTTTTTGCCGATTCCTGAGCGCCAATTGTACGAGCTCCCCCACCGGTTATAACAAGACCGGAGGGAGTTTGTGTAGCAAATCCTGATTTTTTAAGCTCCATTCCGATCATGGTAAAAAGTTCGTTTAGTCTAGGCCTTATAATTCCATCTATTAAAGTCTTTTTTGACACCTTTTTAAGTTCTTCTGGAAGTTTCAGCTCTGAAAGGTCAACCTCATCACCTTCGTCTTCAGTTTTTTTATGAGCTTTATTAGAGAGATATAATTTTATTTTTTCAGCACTCTCAAGAGAGATTCTAAGACCTATTGCAAGGTCATTTGTAATGTGACGAGCACCAATAGGAATAACCGCAGAGTAAGAAAGTGCTCCATCTACGAAAATGCAGATATTAGTTATCCCCGCTCCAATATCTGCTACTATCACTCCTAATTCTTTTTCAGTATCAGTAAGAGTTGCTAAAGAAGACGCAAGTCCTGAAAAAACCAGTGCATTAATTCCAACTCCCGCCTCCTGTTCAAACACTCTCTCCAGATTTCTTACTGAGGTGGTGTTTGCCGTAATTATATGTGTATCCACCTCAAGACGCACGCCTGTCATGCCATTTGGATCTTTAATTCCGCCCTCTCCATCCACGGTAAATGTTTTTGGAAGAACGTGAATAATGGTAGCTGTTGAAGGAAGAGAAATTGCGCCAGCTGCCTCTAAAACCCTATTTACATCTGTATCCGAAATTTCCCCTTGAGGTTCAGAAATAGCTACAATTCCTTTTGAATTCTGAGACTCTATATGAACACCTGAAATAGAAACAAACACACGGCTTATGGAATACCCCGCCATTCTCTCTGCTGCATCTAGAGACGCATTAATTGCAGATGCTGCCTCTTCTATGTCAACAACTTGACCTTTTCTGATGCCCTTTGCTGGAATTTCTGAAACCCCTAGAATATTTATTGCTTCTTCTTCTATTTTTGCTATAAGAGTTGCTATCTTTGATGAGCCTATGTCTACTCCTACTACTATTTGTTGATCTCGCATTGCCATAATTTAATTTGAGGTGCTAAATCTTGTATTTTTTACACAAATTTCACCCAAATACAGAAATTTGGTGCCTCATTTATTTACATTCATTTTAATGGATGAAATGAACACAAAACGTGCTTATTATTTTATATTCATTGCATTCATTAAAAGAAATGAATACAAAAGGTACTTATTTCTTTTATAGTACAATTATTCAAATTTTACAATAGCCTTCTCAAACCGCATATCTATGTATTGTATTTTTTTATTTTTCTCCTCAATTGTCATTCTGTCTAAAAGAGTGGAAAGTAGTCCTGCCTGAGAAGAAAGGTCTTTCGATAAATCAAAATATACATACCCTCCTGAAGAAAGTTTAACTACTAATGTTGAGGATTCTGATGCTTTATACATGGTGGAAAAAGGAATATTTTTCTCTGAAAGCATTTTCTTTAGATCTTGTTTTTCTGTTGGAATTTGATTTGGAGAAATAATAAAATTTTCTTCATGAGTGGGGAAAAACGCAGGAAGAAAAATAAATGCCGTGTATGCACCAAAAATAAGAGCTGTAAATCCGGCGAGAAAAAAAATGATTTTTGCAAATTTTTTTCGTTTTAAAAGCTGCTGTTTTTTTCTTCTGTTCATAATGTGTTTAGTATTTCAATTGCAATTTTTTCAGCCGCATTTGTTTTTTCCTGCTTTATCTTACCTGTTTTAATTGCATCTAGCTGTCTTAAAGATTCTGCAAGCTTTTCCGGACTCATGTCTCTTTCCTCCAAAATAACTCCTCTCTTAAGATTCTCAAACATAAGCGCGTTTTTTCTCTGTTCATTATTTTGAGAGTACGGAAGTGGGATAAGAACTGCTTTTTTCTGAAGCGCAATAAGCTCTGAAATGGTATTTGCTCCTGCGCGGGAAATAACCAGATCTGTTCTTTGATAAATATATCCAATTTCTGAAGGATCAATAAACTTCTTTATTATATAGTGCTTTTTATCTTCCTTATCAAATTCATTTTTAAGGGTAAAAAGCCTATCGTAATCTTTAAATTCCTGAGAGTCTCCCGTTTGATGAATAACAGTATAGTTTTTAATTAAGCTAGAAAGTGCATGTTCTATCAAGAGATTTATCCTATGAGATCCGGAACTTCCCCCCATAATAAGAAGCACCTTTCTTCCCAAAGGAATATCTATTTTTTCTTTGGTTTCAAAAATTTCCTGACGTAAAGGATTACCCGTTAAAATAGTTTTTCCGGGAGGAAAGAAACTTGCGGAAGATGGAAAGGAGATAAAGATCTTCTTTGCAAAACGTGAAATAAACTTATTCGTAAGTCCTGCTTCTAAAGTTTGCTCGTGAAGAAATACAGGAATTTTTTGCGTTTTTGCTGCAACTGAAATAGGAAGTCCAATGTATCCTCCAAATGTTAAAACAGCATCGGGTTTATATTTTTTTAAAAATGCCATTGCGAGGAGAAATGAAGATGGTGCTTTTAAGAATGACGGAAGTGTATGTCTTGTGAACTTTCGCTGAAGACGTGCTGCTTTTAAATCAAAAAAAGGAATGTTCATTTTAGATATAATCTGAAATTCTAGACTTAAAGCGTTATCAGATTCAAAGGTATATTTTCTCCCCACCACAAGAATATCCGCCTTGTCTTTCATTTCTTCTATGATTGATAAAAGCGGCGAGAGATGACCTCCAGTTAATACTATTTTAGGTTTTTTTTCTTGCATGGGATTTAACGTGACGGGCAATACTTAACAAAATTCCAATTGATGCAAAGTTAATAAGCATAGATGAGCCCCCGTAAGAAATGAAAGGGAGCGGAACGCCTGTTAGGGGAAATAAAACCACCTGAGATGCAAGATTAATTATAGTCTGAATCCCTATAAAAGTAACGATACCAAATGCGAGAATCTTACCGAATAAATCCTGTGCGTGGCTTGCAATAGAGTACCCCAGTAAAAGGTGTATAAAAAAAAGAAGAATCAAAAAAAGCGCGCCTAAAAACCCCGCCTCTTCTGCAAAAATTGCAAAAATTGAATCCGTTGTGTTTTCCGGGAGATAGGCATATTTTTGTATGGATTTTCCAAACCCTACCCCGGTAAACCCGCCGGATCCAAGTGCAATGAGAATCTGCTTTACATGGTATGAGGTAGTTGAAAGATCATTTACATTAAAATTCTGAAATGAAGCAAGGCGTGCAGCCCTGTAAGGCTCCATTTTAATAAGCAAAAACCCGCCTATTAAAAATATAGCTAAAATTGCCGCCATTTCTGAAAGCTTTGCCCCTTGAAAAAAATATACTAAAATTGCTGTGATTCCTATAATACTCGCGGTACCCAAATCAGGCTCAATCATAACAAGCATAATACACATTCCTAACAGGATTAAAAAAGCCAGGAGCTTCCCTTTTTCCTTAATGGTAAACCAGGCAGCCAGATAAATAGTAAAGGTAATTTTTAAAAGCTCTGAAGGCTGAACCACGGTTATTCCCAAATTAAGCCACCTATGAGCACCCTTTAAGGAAACACCGATCCCCGGCAAAAATACAGCTATTAATAAAGCAAACGTACCTAAAAGAAAAGGAAGCGCAAATTTCTGATAGATTTTGTACGGAATATATGACACTACAACGCACACAGTTATCCCTAAAAAGATCCATAATGCCTGATTTTTTACAAAATAATATTTGTCTCCTATGTTTAGAAGTGCTGTATAAGAAGAACTTTCATACAAAATAAAAATTCCTATAAATGCAAGCGCAAGTGTTGTTAAAAAAAGTACTGCACCAAGTCTACTCATGTGGGTTATTCAAAGTGTAGTGGAAAAAAAGAATCTGTGCAAGCTAGCCAATAAAAGCAATGTAAAGCCCTATTACTGCAAAGATAAGAGCAAAAAGCCAAGCACGCATAACTGTTTTGGGTTCACCCCACCCTTTTTCAAGAAAGTACAAATGAAGCGGGGAAACTGGTAAAAGCTTACGCTTGAGAAATTTTTTGCTCAAAATTTGAATAAGAGATGACCCAACTTCTACCACAAAAACTCCTCCTATAACACCCACTGCCGCAGTTTTTCCCGTAAGAAGCCCAATAACCGCTAAAACAGCTCCCAAAGAAAGCGAACCCACGTCTCCCAGCCAGATACGCGCTGGATAAATATTAAAGTACAAAAACGCTACGACTGCACCTATAAGAATAGCAATATAGAAAGCCAAGAACTGATCTAAAAGAGTGTGGGTTATGG
>CAZQIA010000062.1:0-6724 GCA_964593215.1 uncultured Gammaproteobacteria bacterium | reverse complement strand
GGTCTAGTAGTTTCTGTTGGAGGACAGACACCAAATAATCTTGTTAAAAAATTGGAAAATTATGATACTCCTATTTTAGGGACAAAACCAAAAGACATAGACACCGCAGAGGATAGAAATAAATTCTCTCACCTTCTTGATTCTTTAGGCATAGCACAACCTGAATGGTGTCAGGTAAAAACAGTTCAAGATGCTTTGAGATTTGCAAAGAAAGTAAATTACCCAGTTTTAATTAGACCATCTTATGTTTTATCAGGAGATGCAATGAGTGTTTGCTATTCAGAAGAAGACTTACGTGCATTTATAAAACGAGCAACAGTAATGAGCCCGGATCATCCCGTTACATTATCTAAATTCATGGAACACGCTAGAGAAATTGAGTTAGATGGTGTTTCTCAAAATGGAAATATTCTGGTTTCTGCAATTTCTCAACACATAGAAAATGCAGGCGTTCATTCTGGGGACGCCACCATAGTTTTTCCTCCTCATGAACTTTATATTCAGTATGACAAACAAATTAAAGAAATGGGAGAAAAAATCTCCAAAGCTCTGAATATCTCAGGACCATTTAATATTCAGTTTTTAGCAAGAGAGAAAAAGGTATATGTCATAGAAATTAATCTTCGCGCGTCACGTACGTTTCCATTTATTTCAAAGGCAACCCGAGTAAATTTTGCAGAAAAAATTGTAGATGCATTTTTCAATAAGGGGACTTCTGTAAACATAGAATATCCTCCATACTATTTAGTAAAATCTCCTCAATTTTCTTTCTCAAGACTAGAAGGAGCTGATCCTATGTTGCGTGTTGAGATGGCATCCACTGGAGAAGCTGCAGCTTTTGGAAACTCTTTAGAAGAAGCATTCTTAAAGTCAGAACTTTCAGTAGGAAGCACAATTCCTAAGAGGGGAATCTTTTTATCATTAGGGTCAGAGGATAATAAAATAAGATTTTTAGATAGCGCATTAAGACTTAAAGAATTAAACCTTCCTATTTATGCAACTGAAAAAACTGCAAAGTTTTTAAAATTCCATGGGATTCAAGCAATACGACTTTATAAAATTCATGAAAATAAAAAACCAGATATTTTAGATTATTTTGCAAAAGGAAAAGTAGATCTTGCAATTAACATAGTGGACTTTAAAATTAAAAAAGACGTGGATGATGGGTATATCATGAGAAGATCTGCAATAGATCACAATATTCCTCTTATAACTAACAGAAAAAAAGCAGACCTGTATATAAAAGCATTGGTAGAAAAACCTCTCAAATCTCTTGAAATAAAATCCTGGGATGAGTATACTCTTCCTAAATGATCACTCTACCAGGATTAATAGATGTCCACGTCCACCTCAGAACTCCCGGACAAACCCACAAAGAAGACTTTTTAACTGGAACTAGTGCTGCACTTGCTGGAGGGTTTACCACAGTCTTTGACATGCCTAATAATAAAACCCCAATAACAAGCCAAGAATTATTAAACGAAAAAATAAAAATAGCCACTGATCAAGCAGTTTGTGACATTGGATTCCACTTTGGATCTTTAGGGAATAACTTAAATGAATTTGAAAATGTAAAAAATAATGTAATGGGTCTTAAGCTCTATTTAAACGAGACAACGGGAAATTTTTTGATTGATAAAGAAACTCTTAAAAAAATTTTTGATAGTTGGACAGGCGGAGTTATCTTAGTTCATGCAGAGGATGACGCAGTAGCAGAAGTAATTAAAAATGTAGAAAGAACAAGAAAGCAAACACACTTTTGCCACATAAGTTTACAAACAGATCTGGAGCAAATTATGGATGCAAAAAGTAAGGGATTACCCATCTCTTGTGGCGCAACCCCTCATCATTTATTTTTAAACCAAAAAGATGCAGAAAAACTAGGACCATATGGAAAAATGAAACCATATTTAAAATCTGAAAAAGATGTGGAATTTTTATGGAATCATCTAAACGAAATTGATGTTATCGAATCAGATCATGCACCTCATACAAAAGAGGAAAAAGATTCTGAAAATCCTCCTTTTGGAGTTCCGGGATTAGAAACCACTCTCCCACTTTTATTAACTGCGGTTTATGAAGGGAAAATAATAATCGAAGATATCGTAAGGCTTTGCCATGATAATCCAAAAAAGATTTTTAAAATTCCAGACCAAGACGCAACAGTAGAAATTGATGAAAACGAAGAATATGTTATCAGGAATGAGGACCTTTTTACTAAATGTGGATGGTCTCCTTTTGCCGGAAGAAAAATGTACGGGAGAGTTAAAAAAGTAACACTACGCGGAACAACAGTTTTTGAAAACGGAAAAGTACTAGCAGTTCCAGGTGTTGGAAGAATCATTAGACTTACTTAACAAGCTATGCTGTTCGGAGTTCAACTTGTTTTTTAATTTCTAGAGCTAGATCTGGATTCCACATGGCACCAGTCGCAGAAAATACTGCATCAGCTCCTGCATCAATATAGTCAAAATAATCACCGGCTGTTGTAACTCCACCAGTCCCATCAATTGCAAATTTGTATCCTTTTTCTTTTCTAATCTTATCTAGTCTTCTTACCATATCTAACCCTGCCCATTTGATAACTGAACCACACACTCCACTCTTAAGTCTTGCTGGACTGCCGGGCAATGCCTGGTTTCCATCTTTGTCCACAATTGGTGCTGGAATAGTATTTATAACAGATAGTGCGCTTTGAGACTCATGTGCAATCTTAGCAACCTCCAACAAATCGCTGTCATTTTCATAATACCCAACTTTCCATATTAAAGGGATCTTGCCTACTTTGTCGCGTGTTCCATGCACAACCCGTCTTGTGGTATCAAGGTTGTAGCATACGAGTCCTTCGTTTCCAATGTTAGGACAAGAAAGATTCCCCTCAAGAATTGGAGCACCTGTCTCAGCCGACAATTCAGCAACACGAATAAAGTCTGCTATAAATTCTTCACCTGTCTGATTTGGTTTTACTGTCCCCATAAAGCTAAGAACCATAACTTGCCCCTCTCCAGCATAAGAGATTGCTTTTTTTGCGTCTTCTTGCCACACAGCAGGATCTTTTGAAGGAACACCAAATGAGTTTGTTATGGAGATTGGCTCCGAGTAATTGTCGTCTGCAATTATTGGCTGTTTTGCCCGTTCAAGAGTTAAGTCTCCATCTATATGAATTCCTAAAACGTTAGGAAACGGATGACAAGGAAAAGTGTCTGCACGAACCGTCTTATACACCGCTACATCAAATCCCTTCTCAAATGCAGCTTTTACAAAATTGCTATTTAATAATGGTCCAGCAGGAATTCCAAAGGGAAGATTAACTTTGTGACCTAAAAATTCATACTTCGGAGGTTTTAAAGGGTCTTCAATCTTTTTTCCATTAGCAAAATCACCATATGGGCCTTCTGAATAGTTTTGGTCATAGCTTTTTCGAGGATCGTAAAACGCTTCCTTTAACATTTCCCTGATTGTAGCATAAACACTTTAGCTTTCCAATAAATACTACGGATGCTATAATAGCCAGTAATGGATACTGTTGTGGAAATATTAAAAAAAGTGGGCGCCATTATTACAGATGATCATTTTGTGTATACCTCTGGAAAACATGGTTCAGTTTACATAAATAAAGACGCACTCTACCCTCACACAGAAGAAACCTCTCAGGTGGGAATGCTTTTTGCAAAAAAAGTTGAATCATTAGATATAGATGTGGTGGTGGGTCCTGCACTAGGTGGAATTATTTTGTCCACCTGGACAGCATATCATTTGTCTTCTTTAAAACATAAAGAAATTTTAGGCGTTTACACAGAAAAAGATGAAAATAAAAATCAGGTGTTTACTAGAAATTATGACAAATTAATTAAAGACAAAAATATTTTAGTGATAGAAGATTTAACTACCACTGGAGGATCTGTCAAAAAAGTTGTAGATACTGTAAGAAATGCGGGAGGAACGGTAGTTGCAGTGTGCACTATGGTTAACAGGGATCCTAAAAATGTAACGTCGGATTTTATAGGTGCACCATTTATGTCTCTAGGAATAGTCCCAGCTGAGGCTTGGGACGCAGAAAAATGTCCACTCTGCAAAGAAGGAAAACCCATTAATACTAATGTAGGTCACGGGAAAAAATTCCTCGAAGCAAAGAAAAAATGACATTTTCTCAAAAACTTGATTTCATAATAAAAAAAAATAATTCCCTTCTTTGCGTGGGGTTGGATCCGGAATTTGAAAAACTCCCGGAAAAATTTAAGTCTTTAAAAAATCCACAGTTCGAATTTAATAAATGGATCATAGACCAAACTCATGAGTTTGTTTGTGTGTACAAACTCAACTCTGCATTTTATGAATCCCAAGGAAATACTGGCTTAGAAGATTTAGAAAAAACCATTAAATACATTCACAGTACATATACAGATATCCCAGTAATTTTAGATGCAAAGCGTGGAGACATAGGTAACACTGTAGCACAATACGTAAAAGAAGTTTTTGAAGTTTTTCAAGCAGACGCAGTTACCGTAAATCCGTATGGAGGGTTTGATACCATAGAACCATTTCTTTCTCCAAAAGAAAAAGGGGTTATTATTTGGTGTAGAAGTTCTAATCCTGGGGCATCAGATTTTCAAGACGTAATAGACAAGGAAACTGGACTTACAATTTATGAACTGGTTGCAAAAAAAGCTGCAGAGAAAAATATCAATAAAAATATTGGATTAGTAGTAGGTGCTACCTACCCAGAACAAATGAAAAAACTACGTGAATTAGTAGGAAATGAAATTATTTTTCTTGTTCCAGGATTAGGTGCACAAGGTGGAAAACCAGAAGACCTTCCGAATGGATTTACTAAAGATAAAAAAGGGGTCATAGCATCCTCTTCTAGGGGAATTATTTTTGCAGAAAATCCCAGAGAAGAAACCCAAAAACTCAGAGACGAAATAAATAAATATAGAACATGAGGTCCCGCAAGAAATATTTTCCCTTGCTCTTTTTAGGATTACTTTCACTTCTTGGCGTAGTGTTTTATATTTTTCTTATTGATCCATCAATTCCCTACAATGCTTGGAATATAACATTTTCACCCGTAATATTTTTCTTTACGCTTCTTTTTATCTGTATTTCTTGTTTCTCGTCGTTTCTCCTCAGAAATTTAAGACGTGGAATTCTTGTTTCTGTTTTTCTTTGTTCTGTTCTTTTGTTAAAACTGTTTGGATATCTAAATATTTTTTCTATCGGAGTAATGTTTGTTATTATAGTTTTGCTTGAACTAGGTTTTAGAAAAAAATAGCACAGATTGAGCTTCCAGCCTCATTTTGATACAATTCTTTCATGAGTAACAAATTTTTCTTAACAAATGCTATTCCTTATGTGAATGCAAAACCCCATGTAGGTCATGCTCTAGAATTTGTACAGTCAAGCGTTATTGCAAAATATCGCAAACTTTTAGGAGATGACGTTTTAACGCTTTGCGGCGGAGATGAAAACGCAATCAAAAATGTACAGGCAGCTGAAAAAGAAGGGAAGAATATCCGGGAATTTATTGATGAGAACACAAAACTGTTTGAAGAATTAGCGGAAAAATTAGATGCAAAATTTAATGTATTTCAAAAGGGCTCTAATCCTGATCACTATAAATCCTCACAGAAATTGTGGGAATTGTGCGACAAAAACGGTGATATCTATAAAAAATCCTATACTGGTTTGTATTGTGTGGGATGTGAACAATTTTACGAAAAAGAAGAACTAAATGAAAATGGAGAGTGCTTTGAACATCCTGGGAAAAAATTGGAAGAAGTGGAAGAAGAAAATTACTTTTTTAAATTATCAAATTACGAGAAACAAATTTTAGAATTATTAGAAAAAGACATAATAAAAATTACTCCAGAAAGTAGAAAAAATGAAGTTGTATCCTTTGTAAAACAAGGATTGAAAGATATTAGTATTTCCAGAAGTAACGCACGAGCGAAAGACTGGGGCGTTCCAGTTCCAGAGGACAAAACTCAACGAATGTATGTGTGGTTTGATGCATTAAATATCTATCAAAGTGGTGTGGGATTTGGGACGGATGAAGAAAAATATAACAAATGGTGGCCGGCTGATGTTCACGTGATAGGAAAAGGAATAATAAGATTTCACGCAGTATACTGGCCGGCATTTTTACTTTCTGCTGGACTAGAACTTCCGAAAGAGCTTTTTGTTCACGGATATTTTACTGTAGACGGTCAGAAAATGTCTAAAACGTTAGGAAATGTTATAGATCCTTTGGAGATGATAGAAAAATATGGTGTGGACGCATTAAGATACTATCTACTTTCTCAAATCCCATCAACAGGTGACGGGGATTTTTCAGAAACTAGACTTAAAGAAATTTACAATTCAGATCTAGCAAACGGATTGGGAAATTTAGTTGCCAGAGTTGCAAAGCTTTGTGAAAAAGCAGAAATAAAGGGGGTAAAAAGATCCGAGTTTACCCTTGCTACACAAACCGCTCTTGATCTCTATAGTTTTCATTTAGCACTTGAGGCAATTTGGCTCAGAATAAAAAAACTAGATCAGTACATAAATGAAAATGAGCCTTGGAAAGTTAGTGACGAAAAAAAACTTTCTGAAATATTAAATTATTCAGTAGATCAAATTTCAGAAATAGGATTTGATCTACAGCCATTTCTTCCAAAAACTGCTGAAAAAATTATTAATCAATTTGGTGCAGAAAAAGTAATTTTTGACGAAGCATTATTCC
>CAZQIA010000061.1:0-6780 GCA_964593215.1 uncultured Gammaproteobacteria bacterium | reverse complement strand
TCTTCCTGAGTACGTTGAAATTTGCAATAAGTACGGGGCGCAAATAGAAGGAAGCAAAGGGTTTCCTGAGGATAAAATTAAAGAGTCAGTGGAAATTGGAGTACAAAAAGTAAATATTGATACCGATCTTAGGCTCGCTTTTACCGGAGGAATAAGAAAAGCTTTTTCAGAAGCACCTAAAGAATTTGATCCTAGAAAGTATTTAGCTCCTGCACGCTTGGCAATACAGGAAGTTGTTGAGAGAAAGATAAAACTTTTAGGTGCTGAAAATAGAGCGCCACTATTTTTATGAACGTATACCTCGGAACAGATCATACGGCACTTCACATAAAAGATGAAGTAAAAAAATTTCTTGAAGAAAATGGATACCATGTAGAAGACTGCGGCGCATACGCATACGACAAAGATGATGATTATCCTGACTTTGTTGGGAAAGCTGCACAAAAGGTTTCAAATGATCCTGATTCTGTGGGGTTTGTTTTTGGTGGGTCAGGTCAAGGAGAGCAGATGTGTGCAAATAAATATAAAGGTGTACGCTGTGCTCTGTTTTACTCTTTAGCAAGAGCCACTTCAGAGATTGACATAAGCGGAGCAACATCTGAAGATCCATTTGAAATTATAAAATTAACCCGTCAGCATAACCATGCAAACATGTTGTCTTTTGGGGTGAGATTTCTTAATAACGAATCTATACTTAAGGCGGTTGAAACGTTTCTAGAAACCCCTTACTCGCAGGAAGAACGGCACTTAAGAAGAATAAAAAAAATAATGAGTAGTGAAAAATAATGGAACTTATTGTGCAAGAATTAACACATGAGGTAATCCCCGGGATATTAGAAAAAGAATGGATAGAGATAGAGAAAAAGCTTGAAAGTGCAAAAACTTTTGCAAAGTCAGTCCATATAGATATTTTAGACGGAAAGTTTGCTGAAAATTCCACGTTTATAGATCCTAAACCTTTTGCAAAATACGCAAAGGATCTTTTTTTAGAAGTTCACATGATGGTAGATAATCCCGTTCAGTATGTGAAGCCATTTGCTGAAGCAGGATTCCAGCGTTTCATAGGACACGTTGAAAAAATGCCGGACACAAATGAGTTTATTGCTTTTGCCCAACTGTATGGAGAAGTAGGTCTTGGAGTAGACGGCCCCTCGGATCTAAAAGTGTTAGACGGTGTTAATTTTGATGATATAGACTCGGTTACTGTTATGATGATTAAGGCTGGTTTTTCAGGACAGGCGTTTATGGAAGAATATTTAGAAAAAATTAAGAAACTTAGAGCAAAGACACAAATTCCAATTGAGGTAGATGGTGGAATAAAAGATACAACCATACTTTTCGCCAAGAATGCAGGAGCTAACAGGTTTGTAGCAACTAGTTATGTTTGGAGTAACGCGGATCCAAGAGTATCATTTGAAAACCTTCAAAAAATGGCAAAATCTGCTTAACGTGAGCCAGTTTGTCTTTGTTTTCTTGATCTAGCGGTGGGGTTTCTAAGCTCATGCAGGTCAGAAGCCATTCTTTCAAAAGCCACAGGTTTGTTAAGGGTTCTTAAAGAAGATGAGCCTTTACCCCAGTTGTCAATGTGGTTTGCTATTGCACTTGAAAAAACCCCTTTTTTAACTTCACCTGATAGAACAATCCGTTTTGAATTATCTGATTGTCTAATGTCTACAACTAGTTTTTGAGATTCATTGCCGGCAACGTATGATCCGGAATACTTTACAGTATAGAATTTTTCTCCCCTTTCAAAGAAAACTCCGTTATCATTTGTCCTTCTGTTATCTTCATCAAGTGAGCTTAAATAATTTACAGCAAGACTTCTTCCAAATTCAGGAAGATCTCTTAAGGTTCTTCTGAATTCATCAATGAAAGTAAACACGCTAATTCCAAGTTCTTGAAGTGGAATTTCGCCAGTTGGTTTTGGGTCTCCTAATCCAAAATTGCCTGCTTGTGCTTCCAACTGTGTCATTGATTGGATTCTAGACTCGTTTTTGCCAAATGTCAACAATTAGCTGTCTGTTGTCTTGGGTCTGTACTGAAGCGCTTCTAGAACGTGCTCGCTTTTAATTGAAGAAGAACTTGCAAGGTCGGCAACTGTTTGTGCAACCTTAATTACTTTGTGATAGCTTCTTGCAGAAAGAGAAAGTTTTGTAACCGCTTCTTTAAGAATGTCTTTTGCGTCTTGTTCAATCTGCAGAAGAGTTTTAATTTCTTTAGCAGACATTTCTGAGTTTGTAATAATTTTTTTGTCTTTGAATCGTTTTAATTGCCTCTTCCTTGCCTTTTCAACGCGATTCCTGACGGTTTTAGAGTTTTCTGCGTCTATGTCTTCGTCGGTAGTTATTTTTTTAACGTCTACTGCAGGAACATCTATATGAATATCAATTCTATCTAAGAGAGGTCCTGAAACTCTTTTCTGATATTTTAATATTTGTAAACTCGTGCATGAGCAAGTTCTTGTTTTGTCTCCGTAATACCCACAGGGACAGGGATTTGCTGCGGCAATAAGCATGAACCTGGATGGGAACTTTACACGTTCGCGTGCGCGTGAAATTACCACGTGTCCATCTTCCATGGGCTGGCGCATTGCCTCTAGAACGTGTCTGGGGTATTCAGGGAATTCATCTAAAAATAATACTCCACGGTGAGCTAGAGACACCTCACCTGGCTTGGGATTTGCAGATCCACCAATAAGACCTATGTGAGAAGTAGTGTGGTGCGGGGATCTAAACGGACGTTTTTTTACAATACTGTCTGTATTTAAAAGGCCAGAAATGCTATAAATTTTTGTAACCTCTATAGCTTCATCAAAGGAGAGACTTGGTAAAATACTCGGGATTGTTCTTGCAAGAAGTGTTTTTCCTGCCCCCGGCGGGCCTTTTAGTAGAATGTTATGACCCCCTGAGACTGCTACCTCTACTGCGCGTTTTACAAATTCCTGACCCCTTATATCTTTTAGATCAAATTCATATAGTTCTTCGTCTTCTATTTCCTCAAAGGGAAGATGGGCAAGTGGTTCAATTAGTTTTTCTCCAGTTAGATGCAGGAACACATCTTTTAATGTGTCTGCAGGGTAAATAGTAACTCCTTCTACAATGCTTGCTTCTTGGGAGTTTTGTGAAGGAATAAAGACCTGCTTTATTTTTTTCTCCACAGCAAGTAAAACCATAGGCAAAACTCCTTTTGTATGTCGTAGGGACCCATCTAAAGACAACTCTCCTAAGAATATAGACTTGGATAAATCAGTTTTAAGTTGTTCAGATGCTGCAAGAATAGAAATTGCAATAGGAAGATCAAATGAAGGACCTTCTTTTGGAAGGTCTCCGGGGGCAAGATTTACCGTTATTCTTTTTGGGGGAATATCAGCACCTGTATTTTTAAGAGCAGAGCGGACTCGTTCTTTTGACTCCTCAACCGCTTTATCTGGAAGACCCACTATGGTAAATGCAGGAAGACCATTAAGGATGTCAGTTTCTACCTCTACTAATACGCCGTCTAATCCAACAATTGCACTCGCAAGCACCTTTGCGAACATATCTTTAGTATCAAGTATTCTATCTGTACTATCAAGGGTATTTTTTTCGTATGTTACAATATGGGCGTGGATGATGTTGAAAAGGTTAAGCAGAAAATAGATATAGTGGATTTAATTGAGTCCTATGTTCCACTTAAAAAAGCTGGACGCAACTTTAAGGCTCCATGTCCGTTTCATAATGAAAAATCTCCCTCATTTGTGGTTTCTCCTGATAGGCAAATCTGGCACTGCTTTGGGTGCTCTAAGGGTGGAGATGCTTTCACCTTCATAGAAGAGTATGAGAAAACTACCTTTTCTGATGCATTGAAATTTTTAGCAGGTAAGGCTGGAATTACTTTAACCACTTCTGTAGCCCGTTCTGAGGCAGAAAAAAAACGGGATAAAATATATACGCTTAACAATCTTGCAAAGCAGTATTACGAATATGTTCTTTTTTCTCACCCAGTAGGGAGAAACGCTTTAAAGTACGTTTTAGATGAACGGAAACAGCCAGAAGCACTTCTGCATGCATTTGGGTTAGGATATGCTCCGGGAAACGGAAATGCTCTCACTCAGTTTTTACTAAAAAAGAAAAAATATACTCCTCAGGATTTAGTAGAAGCCGGACTTGCAATCCAGCAGGGTGGACGTACCATAGACTTTTTTAGACATAGGATTATGTTTCCCATAACAGATCCTAGGGGAAACATCATAGCCTTTTCTGGACGCGCATTAGAAAAAGATCAAATGCCCAAATACGTTAATACAAAAGAAACAGCGGTCTATAAAAAGGGGGAGACAGTGTTTGGGTTGAATTTAGCGCGAGATGAGATAAAAAAACAAGGGTCAGTGATTATTATGGAAGGGGAATTTGATGTAATTTCTGCGCACAGGGAAGGAATAGGAAATGTAGTTGCGGTAAAAGGAACTGCGCTGACTCCTGAACAAATAGAATTGTTAAGGCGTTTTTCCGAAAAGCTGGTTTTTTGCTTTGATACGGATCCGGCTGGAACTGCTGCTCAAAGGCGTTCAATACAGCTTATAGAAAACGCAGGGATTGTGGCGAGCGTAATAGTTCTTCCGCACGGAAAAGACCCGGATGAACTTTTGTCCTCAGAACCCATAGAATTTAAGAAGGCTGTTAAAAAAGATGTACATATTTATGATTTTATAATAGATTCGGCAGTGTCTCAGTTTGATCCTCAAACAGTTGATGGGAAGCGTGAAATTCTTTTAAAAACCATTCCGTTTTTGTCAGCAATCGATAACGAGGTAATAAAAGAGCACTATGTTAAAAAGCTTGCTGAAAGGCTTGATACATCTTCCGATTCTGTTATGAAGCAAATTCAAAAAGAAAAAGAGCCTCAAAGAGAAAAAGATAAAACTCAAAACATTAAAAAAACAAGAGAAGAATTACTACCGCAGTATCTTTTTTCGCTACTTCTTTCCTCAAAACAACTAGTGGAGGACATAAGAAGAGTAGATGCTACTTTAAATGGGGTTACCATCTTAAACATTTCATACAATAGACTTTTTACACTTCTTAAAAAAGATGCAGAACAGGCTTCTTTTAGTTTGGAATCTTTTGCAAAAACAATTCCAGCAGAATTGTTAGAGGCTTATGACATAGCGTTTCTTGCGCCTCTTCCTGACTTTGATGAAAAACAATTTGCTTCAGAGCTTCAAAAGATTGCTTTGGAGCAGAAAACTTTATCTATTAAAAAAAGGCTTTCAGAGATCTCTAAAGAACTTGGTGAGAAAAATCAAACAAAAGAAGAAGAGCTTCAAAAAGAAGCACAGATACTTACCGAAAAGTTGAAAACATAGGATTGCTATATAGAGGCAAAAAGAGTACAATAGACAGTATAGAAAACCCCTGAGAGAGAAAAGGGTGTTTTTTTGTATTTTTATGACAACAGCAAAAGTAATAGCCCCAAAAAGTGATAGAGTAAATTCCCTTCTCACCCTTGCAAAGAAAAAGGGATACATCTCACAGGACGAGATTTTAGCAGCATTTCCTAAACCGGAAGAACATATTGCAGATTTGGATCTTCTCTATGATCAATTAATCAAAAAAAACGTTGATATCTTTGAGACTGTTGAAGAAGAAAAAGAGAATCAAAAATCTATTGAGGATCTGGAAAAAGAGTTAGAAGCACTTAATATTATCCAGGGTGGAGCAGTTACTGATCCTGTGAGAATGTACCTGAAAGAAATTGGAAGAATTCCTCTTTTAACTTTTGAACAGGAAGTAGATTTAGCAAAACGTTTAGAAAAAGGAGACATGAGTGCTCGCAAGAAATTGGTTGAATCTAATTTAAGGCTTGTGGTATCTATTGCTAAAAAGTACGTAGGACGAGGAATGACCCTGCTTGACCTTATTCAAGAAGGAAATCAAGGTTTAATAAGAGCGGTAGAAAAGTATGACTGGAAAAAAGGATTTAAATTCTCCACATACGCAACATGGTGGATTAGACAGGCTATAACCAGAGCTATTGCAGACCAGGCTAGAACCATCCGTATTCCTGTTCATATGGTTGAAAATATAAATCGCTTTATGCGCGTTCAGAGAAAGTTGATGCAGGAGTTAGGAAGACAGCCAACCCCAGAGGAAATCTCAGATATCTTAGAAATTGATCCAGATAAGGCACGCGAAATTATTAAGATTTCTCAACAGCCAGCATCTCTAGACACTCCTGTAGGAGATGAAGAAGACTCATATCTAGGAGACTTTATATATGACATCACCGCTCCTACGTTATTTGATACTGCTTCCCGTGGATTACTTAAAGAACAGCTTGGATCAGTTCTTGGTACACTTTCTGATAGAGAGAGAAGGGTATTAGAAGAAAGATTTGGTCTTAGAGACGGAAAACCAAAGACATTAGAAGAAGTAGGACGCATGTTCGCAGTGACAAGAGAAAGAATTAGACAAATTGAGGCAAAAGCACTCCGTAAATTACGCCATCCTTCAAGAGGCAATAAGCTCAAGGATTATTTAGAATAAGAAAGTATTTGAGCTTGCGGTGCTCGCTCGATTCCTCGCTGCGCTCCTAAAGTTAAAAGATTACCTCGAATGTCGCGCGTTCCTTTCTGCGAATAATTTGTAAGAAGTAACTATAGATTTTAGCCTCACCACATGCTAAAATAAACTCCTTATCAGTTAAACAAGAATTTAATTCTGAATTTTGAATTGATATATTCCCCTGTAGCTCAATGGTAGAGCAGGAAGCTGTTAACTTCAAGGTTCGAGGTTCGAATCC
>CAZQIA010000060.1:0-6784 GCA_964593215.1 uncultured Gammaproteobacteria bacterium | reverse complement strand
TGTTCTAGCAGCGTTTGCAAGAGGAACTACGACTGTAAGCGGAATCCAAACTCTATCACTTAAGGAAACTGACAGGGTAAAAGCGATTCGTCAAGAACTCAAAAAAATGGGCATTAGAACATCTGCGACAAAAAAAACTTTAACGATCTACGGAGGAAAACCAAAAAGCGCTGAGATAGACACCTATGGGGATCATAGAATGGCTATGTCATTTGCTATAGCAAGAAGCCTTATCCCCAGCATAAAAATTAATAACCCGGAAGTTGTCACAAAAACGTTTCCTGACTTTTGGCAAAAATTGGAAAAAATTAAGCTTTAAGGAGTATAATGCAGAAAATGAAGCATTCATTTTGTATCCCAATCATCAAGCCTACGAAAAAAGAGGTTTTTGCAACTATTTTAAAAAACAAGAAAAATTATGACTACTTTGAAGTGTGGCTAGATTATATAGAAGATTTAGATTTGGATTTTATAAGTCAATTGGAAAATAAACTGTCAGACAAGCTTATCCTTCTTTTCAGGAGACAGAAATTAGAAAAACCCACTATGAAAAAATCTTTCAGAGAAGAGGTCCTGAAAAATCTTAACAACTCAAAATCTTACGTTGATTTTGACATAGAGTCTCAGCTTTCTGACGTTTTATTCGTACAGAAACAAAAACTTAATCTTAAACTACTGCTCTCTTATCATAATTACTCAGAAACGCCGTCTGATACAAAACTTTTAAGTTCATTCTCAAAAATGAATAAATTTAAACCTGAAATATATAAAGCATCTTGCTTTTGCAATTCAGATCAGGATGCTGCAAGACTTATCAAACTGTTAACTTCTCTAAAGAATGAGGGCAAAAAATGCATCATTTTAGGAATGGGAAAACATGGGGTTTTAACTAGAATTGCAGGAATGATAATGGGAAATGAGTTTTCTTTTGCGCCTATGACACTGCAGGAAGCATCAGCTCCCGGACAGTTGACGCAAAAAGAACTAAGAGATGTTTTGAAAATTTTAGGAAGGAATAATTGACAAAATGGGAGGAATAATAGAAAATGGCAGGGCAGGAAACACTATGAACAAGGACGAGACCTTACCACAGGGTGTAAAATGGCAGTGTGCAGTTTTAAAAGACGGCAAGTATAAAAGCCTTTCTCCCGCCATTCATAACGCTGGCTATCTATCTTCAAACATTGCTGACTCGTTTGAGTACTCAGAACAAGTCATAATACCCTCAAGCCTCTCTATGCAAATTCTTAAATACAGAAATCCGTCAAACTACTTTAGAGGAATAAGTGTAGGGGCACCTTTCAAAGGAAGTTCTGGAAACTACAAAGATGAAGCAGGAAACGTGGTTGAGTCATTTGAAGGAGTCATGGCTCGTGACAACCATGGGAGTTTTAAGTATCTGGACGAAGTTGATGAAGCTGCGAAAAAAGTTGGCGCAGTTAACACAATCATAATAACAAGAGATTCCGAAAAAAAAGTTCGTCTGACAGGGTCAAACACAGACGTTGAAGGCTTCACGGAATCTTTTAAGGATCGCGGTAAAGCTTTAAAGGATAAAAAGGTCGTTATTTATGGTGCTGGCGGAGCCGCATTGGCAAGCATTCATGGCGCTCTTAAAGAGGGAGCACAAAAAATTGTTGTAGCTGTAAGAAATCTAGATAGCGCAAAAGTTTCAGAGGCTATGAGGCTTTACGAAGGAGATTCAAGAGTAACATTTGAAGAGGAAACTGAAAACGATATAACTAAGTTTGACGTGGTAGTTAACGCAATATCTGATAAAAAAACTGATATTGTAAAAAAAATGCACGCAGATAGAATAAGTCCCGGCCAGATAGTAGTAGAGTGGCAGTATTCTCTTGAAATTCCAAAAACCGACCTTGAACTGAAAGCTGAAGATAAAGGAGCTACGGTTATTTCTGGGCGGGAAATTCTTCTTTTTCAAGCACTAGGACAATTTGAAAAGTTTACAGGTGTAAAAGCCCCAATTGACGTCATGAGAAATGCAGTTCAGGAGGCATCAACGACCACATAAACATATGAAAAATATAATACTTATTGGATTTATGGGAAGCGGAAAGACAACAGTAGCTCATCTGCTGGGAAAAATGCTGAAAATGAAAGTGGTAGAAATGGATGATTTAGTTTTAAAAAACTCTAAAAGAAAGTCTATTAATGAGATTTTTGAAAAAGACGGCGAAATTAGGTTTAGAGAACTTGAAATTGAGGCTGCAAAAAGTATTAAGAATGTTGATAACACCGTAATCTCAACAGGAGGCGGGGTAGTTATGAATAAAATTATTCTCGACTACTTAAGACAAAACGGCGTTATTGTGTACCTGGAAACCTCTTTCTATGAGGTACAAAAAAGACTTGAGAAAACTTCTGACAGACCGCTTTTTAAAAATATTCTTGCAGCCCGTAAATTATTTGAGTTTAGAAATCCTCTCTATGATTTTTTTTCTGAATACATGGTAACCACAAATGGTAAAAACCCTCAAGCTGTTGCTGATGAGGTAGCAAAGAAGGTGAAAGAACCCGGCTTTACTCCACAAACAACGTCTTCCCTTTCCAGCCGGATAAAAAAATAATATGGCTGGCAACACGTTTGGAAATCTTTTCAGGGTAACTACTTTTGGTGAATCGCACGGCGGCGCAGTAGGCTGCGTTGTAGACGGATGTCCTGCCGGACTATCTATTACCCAAGAAGAAATACAGAAGGAGCTAGACAGAAGAAAGCCGGGACAGAGCAAAATTACTACACCAAGATCTGAAAAAGATACTATCCACATTCTTTCAGGTGTATTTGAGGGCAAAACCACAGGAACTCCTATACTTTTACTTGCATACAATGAAGATGCACGTTCACAAGACTATGAAGTGTTAAAAACCCTCTATAGGCCAGGACATGCAGATTTTACCTACGAAAAAAAATACGGACTAAGAGACTGGAGAGGAAGTGGAAGAGCATCTGCCAGAGAAACATTGGGACGAGTAGCAGCAGGTGCGATTGCTAAAAAATATCTTTCAGAAAAACTAGGCATTGAGATTCTCTCATATGTAGAGCAGGTAGAGAACATTAAAACCTTTATAGACTTTTCAGAAGTAACATCAAGTGCAATTGAAAAAAATATTGTCAGGTGCCCTGATGAAAAAACTGCTCCCAAAATGATAAAACTGATAGAGCAAGTTAAAGCTGAAGGAGATTCTGTAGGGGGAGTTATAAGGGGAGTTATAAAAAACGTACCAACAGGCTTAGGGGAGCCTGCATTTGATAAATTGCCCGCTTTACTAGGACACGCAATGCTTAGTATTAATGCGGTTAAGGGTTTTGATATTGGACGTGGATTTGAATCCGTAACCTTGAGAGGAAGCACACATAACGACTCATTTTATGAAGAAAAAGGCAAAATTATGCTGAAAACAAACAATGCGGGCGGAACTTTAGGCGGAATTTCTACGGGGGAACATATATATTTCAGAGTTGCTATTAAACCGGTTTCCACCATCTCAAAAAAACAAAAAACGGTAAATAAAGAAAATAAAAACGTTGAACTAGAGGCAACCGGCAGGCATGATCCATGTGTTTTGCCACGTGCTGTTCCCATAGTGGATTCTATGAGTGCACTTGTTATTATGGATCTCTACCTTATTCAAAAGGCCCAAGGTTATGAATAAAAACATTCATATTATTGGAGGAACTGGAAGGATAGGCACTTTTATAGCAAATTTTTTCAAAGAAAAAGGTTTTCCGGTTACTGTTTCAGGAAGAATACTTAACAACGTAGAAATAAAAAAGGCAGACATTATTTATGTATCTGTACCTATATCCGCCTCATTTAATACTATAAAACGTGCTGGAAATATTGCAAAACGTTCATCAGAGATTATAGATCTCTCATCTGTAATGAGTCCCGCACAAAAAGCTTTTTCACAAATAAAACAAAATGGATACTCGATGCATTTATTATTTGGTCCCACAGTTTCCAGCTTTGCAAGCCAAACAATAGTAATAAGTAAAAACGCACAGAAAGATTCTTTTCCAATTCCGCTATTTGAGAAGGAGGGTTCTTTGATTATCTCTATGGATGCTAAGGAACATGACAAAACTATGGCGCTTGTTCAAAACCTCACACACTTCGTAAATCTTTCATTTGCTAAAACCATATCTCATAGACAATACAAGGATACGATTTCTCCATCATTCTTGGCTCAACTTTCTGCGGTAAATAGAGTTCTTTCTCAAGACGCAAAACTTTTAAGTGAGCTTCAAAAAGAAAATTCATACGGAACAACTCTGATCCATGAGTTTTTAGAGAATTCAAAAATGCTTCTTACACACATAAAAAATGGGGCTGCACTAAAAGAAGTGAAAAATCTCCAGAAAAACTTTAGGGGCAAAAGAATTGTTACAAAAAAACCGAAAAATAAATCAACTCAACTTTCAGTAAATAAAAGAGTTGGGTTTTTGGGACCGGAAGGAACTTATTCTCATGCGGCTGCACTTGAGTTAAGGCCAAAAAAGTTAACGCCTTTTGAAACCATTCCAGACGTTTTTGAGGCGGTTGTTAACAAATCTGTAGATATAGGAATTGTTCCAGCACAAAATACAAGAGAAGGAGCCATTCGGGAAACCTTTGACGAATTAGCAAGTCTTCCGGTAAAAACAATAGGAGCTGTTTATCTTCCCATTCATCATGTACTTGCATCTTTAGAAAGTGATAAAAAAAAGATCACACATATCTACTCACATCCGCAAGCCTTGGGACAATGTAGAAATTTTATAAAACAAACATTATCAAGCGTCAAGCTTATACCTACACAAAGCACTCTTTCCGAAGTCAGCCTGCATAAAAGTGAAAAAGGAGCTGCGTTTATTCTAGGGAAAGAGGCTGCGGAGAAACATGGTCTCTCAATTCTCCACGAGAACATTGAAGACGATGAAAATAACACCACAAGATTCTTTATAATAGAGCATAAAAACAGTAAAGAGGAAAACGTGCTTCCTAAAACACTTTTGTTTTTAAGTATTTATAATCGAGTTGGTATTTTAAAAGATATACTAAGTGTATTTGCAAACGAAAATATTAATCTATGCAACATAGAGTCGCGGCCCAGCAAAGATAAGTCTTGGGACTATAATTTTTTTATTGAGGTGGAAATACACTCTCAGGACGAAAAACTCTCTGAAGCTATTAATATTTTAAGACAGTACTGTCCACACATAAAAATACTAGGAGGGGTAAATTAATGGATGCACTTCAAGAATATAGAAAAGAGATAAATAAAATAGATAAAGAACTTTTAAAACTTCTTAAGAATAGGCTAGATGTGGTTATAAAGATTGGGGAGTATAAAAAAAAGAATAATCTCCCTATTGTTGACAAGAAAAGAGAGAAAGAACTCATACAGTATTTAGAGGTAGAAGCAGAAAAAATTGGGTTAAGAAAAACTGTAATTAAAAAGATTTGGCTGGTATTATTTAAAGAAGCATACACGTTAGAGCAATAGTATAATAAAAAAATGAACAAAACAGAACTTTCATACCTAGAAAAGATGGACCTACTTGAACAAGATGCAACAATTCTTGATACGTACAAGGAAAACGATAAGGATGTAATTATCCTAGATAAAACAATTTTCTATCCACAGGGAGGAGGCCAACCTTACGACACGGGAAAAATCGCTACGGACGCTTCCGTTTTTTCTGTTCAGGAAGTGAGGTATTTTGAAGGGATTGTAAAACACATAGGATTTTTTGAGAAAGGAATGTTTGAGAAAAATCAAAAGGTTTCTTGTAGGGTTGATGCTGAAAGAAGAAGCCTTCATGCAAGACTTCATTCGGGAGGTCATTTGGTAGATATGGCCGTATATGAATCAAAGCCCTCTTGGATTCCTGGAAAAGGATACCACTTTCCAGACGGTCCTTATGTAGAATACACAGGCGCAGTACAAGAAGGAGAAAGCGAAAACCTTATAAAATTGATTGAGGAGTCAGGGAATCGATTTGTAGAAAAAAATATGGCGGTAAAAGTTAAATTCTGTAATAAAGACGAACTTACCTCATATTGTAGGCATGTGCCTGACAATATTCCTGAAGGAAAACCAATAAGAGTAGTGCTATTTGGAAACTTTGGAGTACCCTGCGGCGGAACACATGTAAAAAGCTTATCTGAAATAAGGAAATTTACCATTAGAAAAATAAAGCAGGAAAAAGATAAAATAAAAGTGTCGTATGATGTAGAAAGGTAAATATGGAACAACAACTATTAGAACAGTTTCAAAGTATAAAAAATGATGCTACTGGACTCATCTTATCAAGCGAATCTCTGCAGGAACTGAATGAAATAAAGTTAGATTTTCTGGGAAAGAGTGGAAGATTAACTATTGCGATGAAAGAGCTGACAAAAGTTCCCGTAGAAAAACGTGCAGAAATTGGAAAGCTAGCAAATGAAGTTAAGATTGCAATTGAAGACATGATTCTAGGACAAGAAAAAAGTCTTGGAGGCTCAAAACTTTCCTCTTCTAGCTCTAAAGTAGACGTTACTGCTCCTGGAATTCTTCCCCCACAAGGACATTTACACCTTATAACTCAGGCTATAGATGAAATTGCTGAGATTTTTGAACATATAGGCTTCACCAGAGTACGGTACCCTGAAGTGGAGTGGGACTGGTACGCTTTTGGGGCTCTTAACTTTCCAGACAACCACCCTGCACGTGATGACTGGGAAACATTTTTTGTAGATGCCCCTCCGGATAAAGAAAAAGGGAGAATGCTTCTAACTCC
>CAZQIA010000059.1:0-6797 GCA_964593215.1 uncultured Gammaproteobacteria bacterium | reverse complement strand
CACGGAAATCTTGCAGAAATGAATCAGCACGAATTATCAAATGAAATTATTAAAGGGAAAAAAGACTTTGAGAAACAAACTGGAATTAAATTGAAATATTTTGCTTATCCTCGAGGACTTTACTCCACGAAGATTATTGATAACGTAAAAAAAGCTGGTTTTCGGGCAGCGTTCACTGTTGAGAGTGGTTCACTCAATACTAGCAACATGCATCTTATTCCAAGATACTCTATAAACGGAAGCTTATCATTTGAGGATTTTAAAACAAGTATAACTCCTGTAGGATTATATTTAGGGAATCTTTACATGAAGCTCTTGAGGATAAAAGATGAAACAGCAAGAAAGCTCAGATTTCTAAAAATTACCGGTTTAAGATTGAGTCAATAATTATGAAAAAATACGCATTACTATTGCTTATTGGAATTTCTCTTATTTTATATGCTCTTACCATCCGCGGAAATATAGGAACTCCAACCCCTAAACAAATTGAGTTTGATTTGTCTCCCGCCGGCAAAGTATTTGAAACTTCTCAAGAAAGATCAAGATACGCAATCATTCTTTCTTTAGCAAATTTTCATTCTATTAATATAGACAATTATGCCTCCATGGGAACACCTGACATAGGACGCATTAACGGTCATTACTATTCTTTCTTTCCCATAGGAGCATCTTTAATTGCGTATCCTCTGTACCAGATAGGATTACTTATAAACGCTCCCCAAATGATGGTGTTTTCTGTTTCTACGATTTTTGCGTTTTTAACTATGCTACTGATATACGAATTCACAAAACGCCTTGGAACACACTGGAGCATAAGTGTTTTATCAGCGCTTTCATTTGGATTTGCAACAAATGCCTGGGGATATTCAGTTACTTTTTATGCTCATCTTATCTCAGGGTTTTTAATACTTTGCGCATTATACCTAACTGTTTTTCCGTTTAAGCTTTCCAAAACTTTTTCAGCGCTTCTTGTCTGGATACTCTACAGTATTGCTGTTTTCGTAGATTTTCCTAACCTTTTCATATTTCTTCCAATTGTCATAACCATGTCAATGCAAGCGTTTAATTTAGAAAAAACTAGTCAGAAATTTAAACTTTCATTTTCATTGAAATACATTCTCACTCCACTTATATTTATAGTTTTAATGCTTTGTTACGCGCAATACAATAAGGTGAACTTTGGAAACTATACTACTCTTAGTAACGCAATCCCTAGAGTAAAAGATTTAAAAGACGTTAACCTTTCAATTCCTGAAACTGGAAAAGATGCAGTGGGAGCACTTAATACCAGAAACATGCTGGAAGGCTTTAATTCTTTTCTTATTAGCCGAGACCGTGGAGTACTATTCTACTCTCCTGTAGTCCTTCTTTCTCTATTAGGTATAGGGTTTCTCAAAAACGCATTTAAAAAAGCAGAGATATTACTTGTGGCAACTCCGCTTATGTGCCTTGTCTTATACACCATGTTTGGTGATCCTTATGGAGGATGGGCATTTGGATCCAGGTATGTTATTGCCGTTTTTCCAGAACTTGTAATCCTAGCAGGATTAGGTTTTCAAAGGTTTTCTCGCAACCTTTTTTCAAAAATACTTTTTTCTGTTGTAATTTCCTATAGCGCTGCCGTTTCTCTTCTTTCTCCGCTTACCACAAATGTTATTCCGCCATTTGTTGAAGCTCGGAATTTAGGACTAGCCTCTGACTACTCAATCAATATCAATATGCTTATGAAAAACGATTTGAACAGTTTTATCTTTAATTCATATGCACGTCACCACCTGACAGGTGTTTATTATTATCTCTCTATTCTCGCACTTGTTTTAGTAGTTTTTATAACACTCATCTGGATTCCTAAAAAACAAAAATGAAACACTTAAGCTTTACCCTATCATTTCCAAATAATTTTATAAAAAAAGCCGGTAAATTTATAAGCACTTATGAGTACCATATTCTATTCCTAATTCTTGCTGAAATTTCCTGCATAAGTTTTGGGATTTATCTCACAAATGGGCTTGGACTTTCTTATAATGATGCCCGCTCACATCTGGATATAGGACGCCGCGTCGTGGAAGGATTAAAACCGGGTATGGCTCAGCTAGGATCTGTGTGGCTTCCACTTCCCCATATCCTAATGATTCCCACCATTTGGAATGACTTCATGTGGCACTCAGGCTTGTCAGGCGCACTCCAGTCTATGGTGTCTTTTGTGGGCACGGGCTTAATTGTTTATTACTATCTTAAAAAAATTGGTGTGCCTGCTCTTGCAAGGCTAACTGCGGTTTTTGTTTTTGTCGCAAATATGAATATCCTCTACATGCAATCTACTGCCATGACAGAACTTCTCTTAATTTTTACCATGACTCTTTCCGCATATGAACTTCTGATGTGGTATAAAAGTGAAAAACTTCTCAATCTTATTAAAGCCTCATTTTTTGTAATGCTTGCATCCCTCATACGTTATGATGGGTGGTTTCTTTTTATCATGTCAGCTGCAATATTAACTATTTACACATTAAGAAAACACGGATATAAAGCTGCGGAAGCAAGTCTTTTGTTCTACTCAACACTTGCCGGACTAGGAATTGTATTATGGGTTCTCTGGAATCTTTTAATCTTTAAAGATCCGCTTTATTTTATTTTTGGACCGTATTCAGCATACGCACAGCAGCAGCAGCTGGCACAGGCCGGAGTTTTATCTACAAAAGGAAACATTCTATTCTCTATGCAGGTGTATCTATACGCGCTTGCATATAACAGCAACACATTTATCTTAATTTTAGGAGCTATTGGTAGTGTGTTTTTCTATCTGGATAAAAAAATAAAAGGTGCAGTAAAGCTTGCTTCAGTTGCACTTTTAGCTCCTTTATTTTTTAATATTCTTGCTCTTTACCTAGGTCAATCAGTTCTATTTATCCAAGGACTTTCCGGAAACACCTGGTTTAACGCCCGTTATGGGTTAGTTCTTATGCCTGCAATAGCAGTGTTCATAGGATATCTCATTCAAAGAAGCGGAAGACTTAAGTATATTTTTATAGGAATGATTTTATTTGTGTCTGTATTTACTTTCTTAAATCATGACGCAGTTACCATAGATGATGCCAGAGTTGGAGCTTCTCAAAAAAATGTTTCTGAAGTTTCCGGTTGGTTAAACTCTCATGCAAAAAATACACCAGGATTTATACTCATTTCAGCTGCTTCTCATGACGCTATTATTTTCTCATCCGGCCTCCAAATGAGTAAATTCATTCATGAAGGAACGGGTTTATACTGGCTATCAGCTACTTCTTCACCAGACCGCTGGGCTAGATGGATTGTTATGAGAACTAATGATACGAATGATTCAACATTCAAACTCTTAATGAAAAATAAAGGATTATCTAGATATAATCTGGTTAAAAAATACCCGTTTGCAGATATCTATGAACTAAAGCCGGAATACATTAAATTCCTAAATACTAAACCTGTTTTGGAAAAACAGAGGTAAGCAAAAAAAACTATTTTATGAAAAAATTGTTGTACTTTATCATTTTTGTAATTATTTTTCTTATCGCAGGATATCTAATATTTACATCTCTGCAGAAACCGGAGCACAAATCTGCCTGGGTATTTCAGTCTATAGATACTATGAAATACTCCAGAGATTTATCCAGGGAAAAAATAACCAACAAAGAGTTTGATAAAGTAATAGAGGCTCAAATTACAAATATTGCTGCAACAGGTGCAACCCATGTAGCAATAGCTACCCCCTATGATGAAGAATTTTATCCTATTCTAAAACGCTGGGTTGACGAGGCAAGACGCCAAAAACTTCATGTATGGTTTAGGGGAAACTTTTCAGGATGGGAAGGCTGGTTTGAATACCCTAGAATTTCCCGGGATGAACACCTTAAAAAAACTAAGGAATTTATTGAAAAACACATTGATTTGTTTCAGGATGGAGATATTTTTACCCCTTGTCCTGAATGTGAAAACGGAGGTCCCGGAGACCCCAGGGTCACAGGAGACACCGCGGGATTCAGCAATTTTTTAATCCAGGAATATGACACATCTTCTTCTGAGTTTAAAAAACTCCACAAGTCCGTTCTCACCGGCTACAATTCCATGAATGCTGACGTAGCACGCCTTATAATGAACCCTGAAGTAACTCAAAAATTAGGCGGAATTGTAGTAATAGACCACTACGTAAAAACTCCTGAACAGCTGCAGTCAGATATTATTGAGATTGCAAAAAATAGTCGGGGAAAAGTGGTTTTAGGAGAGTTTGGGGCACCCATTCCAAACATTAACGGAGATTTGTCTGAACAAGAACAGTACGAATGGGTTAAAAATGCGCTTTCACTTCTTAAAAACACGCCTGAGTTGACAGGCTTAAATTACTGGGTGGCAAATGGTGGTTCAACTCAACTCTGGAATGATGATAATACTCCTAGGCTTGCGGTAACTGCTATTACAGAAGCCTATAAAAATAAGCCTAATTCTCAAAATTAACAAGAAAACCACGTGTTTTAAGCACTTATTAACTTGAGCCTACTTCGCTTGACAATCCCATAGGAATATGCTATAATACTCTTTCTCTCCTAAGAATTTATTTCTCAGATAATTTTCATGAAGAAATTATTAAGTTTTGGACTTATTTCTCTACTCGCTCTGACTGCACAAACTGTGACCGGTCAGGTATACGCTGCTCAGGTAAACACAATTGACTCTATAGACACCTCAAACGCAACCTGTCTTAACCCTATTGGACCTGTTCTTGCGGATTACCCAAATGGCGCTCATGGAATAGTTGGAGATACTGGAAACAATACCGGACATGATACCGTTTATTCATTGGGTGCTGGAAACGCTATCCAGTGTTTTTGTGTAGACGGAGGCCAAGGAGTAGAAACTAACTGGAAAAAGGCTTCAAATTTTTCTTCTGACACTATTAAAGTTATGGAAAGCCAGGGATGGATTTATGTTCCAGATGGGTCCGCATGGGGACTAGAAGAAGGACCATATCTTGCTAAAAACACCTCTTTTACATGTCATACATCTGGCGGAGGATCATCTTCCAATAACAACTCTTCATCTTCCAATAATGACTCTAAAGTTCTAGGTGCTTCAGCAGTTTTAGGACTTGCTAACACAGGAAACATTATCTTTATTTACTCAGTATTTGCTTTCTGGGCAGTGTCTTCAATTCTTGCTCTTCTTTTAAAAAAGAAAGGAAAGTAACTTACGTGAGAACCTTTCTTTCTCGATTCTTTTTTCTTCTTAGCTTTTTATCCCTTATTTTTGGATTTTATTTACTGTATTTGCGCTACTCTCCTAAAAAACTCGCGTTTAAAACCCCGCCTGCTGCAATAGCAGAAACCGCACATAAGCCTGTAGGAATTACCATTAACTCTGCAAAAATTGGCTTGCCTGTAGTTCTTTCAAAGATTATAAATAATAATTGGGAAGTTACCACAAAAGGCGTTTCATTTTTAGAAACTTCTGCAGAACCTGGAAAAACGGGAAATGCTGTTTTTTACGGACATAACTGGACAAGTCTTTTGGGAAATTTAGTTTCAGTAAAACCTGGAGACAAATTAGAAGTTCTCATGGATAACGGAGAAAAAAGAAATTTTACCGTTGAATACACTGCAGTAGTTTCTCCTAATCAAACCCAAATCATAGAACAAACCCATGACAAAAGGGTTACTATTTACACCTGCACAGGATTTTTAGATTCTAAAAGATTTGTGGTAGTTGCAAAAACTATCTAGGGATTAACAAGATTTCCTCCTGACGTGGTAGTTGTGGTAACGCTACTACTTGAGCTACTGCTGGTAACCGTAGAAGAGCTATTTGTATTTCCAGAAGAAGAATTTCCTCCGCTGTTTGATGAAGAATTTACCGTAGTATTAACCGTGGTATTATTTGTTTGGTTTACTGTAGTTGAATCACTGCACAGAACATCCACAGAATTTTGAGAATTATCCCCATTTCCGGAAATAACTATACTCCCCGGTGGGCATGATCCTGTGGGCGTAGGAGTTGGAGTAACCGTAGGTGTAGGTGTTGCACTGGGTGTGGGAGTAGCAGTAGGAGTTGGTGAAACACTAGGCGCTGGAGTTAAAGTTGGGGTTGGAGTCAAAAAACTTTCTGCCGTAGCAAACGTATTATCTACCGCAGTAGCAGAAGCTGTAAACTGTGCGTATGTGCGGCCAGTTAATAAAAGTGTAAAAATTACACATAAAAAAAGTAAATAGTTTTTCCTCATACTATTTGGGTAGACTGTATTCTTGCAATAATTTTCTTCTCAATTTCTTTTTCCCACTCTTTCTTCAAGGTTAGGCCTTCAAGTACTATATATATAAGTACGGGAATCCCCAGGAAAATTATGAATCCAGGAACCGTGCGCAAGAAGTTTGTAAACTTGCCTAAGTAAGGAACTATGGCTACGTCCTTTCCTAGAATATCACTTGAGGAAACAATCTCCGGATCTACGGCATTATTTGCATCTCCTTTAGTTTGGAATCTTTTTCCGCTTATTGAGTGTATTCTATGTGTCACGGTAATATTCCCTCTTTTAAAAGTTATAATGTCTCCTACGTTGTAAGATTTTTGAGGAGACACAAACACAACGCTTCCCACATGAATCCTGGGCTCCATGCTTCCAGTTAAAACTACAAAAGAACGTGTTCCAAAAACTGGAAAACGCGCGGTAAAAAGTGTAACAATTACTGTTCCTACTACTAGGAAAAAAAGTACGTTTAAAGTGATTTTTATTATTTTTTTCATTTTTATATTTGTATTTGTTAAAGTATTTTTCC
>CAZQIA010000058.1:0-6881 GCA_964593215.1 uncultured Gammaproteobacteria bacterium | reverse complement strand
TCCTTCTTTTACCTTACATATTTCAGTATTCTGGGAAAAATCCCCTCCGGGACAGTAAATAATTTCATCCTCTCCAGCGTCCGTTATAACCTGATACTCATGTGAAAATTCTGAGAATGCTCCGCCTGACGCCTCTGTTTCTATAGCGTCAAGCCCAACTCTTTTAAAAACGTTTTTATATGACTCTCGCATTTTTTCATAATATGAGTCAAAATCTTCTTGCGTTGCGTGGAAAGAATATAAATCTTTCATAAGAAACTCACGTCCGCGCAAAATTCCGGACTTGGCTCTAGCCTCATCTCTGAATTTGGTTTGTATTTGATAAAGGTATAACGGTAAATCTTTATAGGAAGAAATAAATTGAGTAACTAAGGGAACTATCACTTCCTCATGGGTAGGACCTAGACCGTATTCATGTTCATAGTGTGAAGTTAATTTAAAAAGCGCATCAAATTTATCCCATCTGTCAGTTTTTTTCCACGACTCTTTATTTTGAATACTTGATAACTCCAGTTCCTGGGCGCCTGTTTTGTCAATTTCATCCCGCACTATATTTGAGATATTTTGCAAAACTCTGAGTCCAAGAGGTAACAAATTATAAACTCCAGCAACTTCACGCCTGATAAACCCGCCACGGGTTAAAAGCTGGGCGTTTAAAGACACCTCATCTGAGGAAATGTTTTTTGCGGTTTTTCCAAATAATTTACTATAGCGCATATTTGTACCTAAAGGTATATGAGTAGTATATGGGGTGAATTCTTAGAATTCAAGTTCTAGTGCTTTCTACTAAAAATGGCTCTTACTTTATCAGCAATACTTTTCCTGTCCTGTTTTTTCATATAATCCTGAATTTCTTTCATGGTAGGAATTAACTCTCCTGTTGTAAGCAAGGAAGGATCCCCTCCTTTTCTTAAATAGTCTATCATCTCTGCCGCATTATGATTTCTTGCTGCTTGAGCTGGAACACCAGAATCTGTCTCATCGGAACTCATAACCACTTCCTTTATAAGAATTGGAGGCGGAGTATTTCCTTTATCAATTTGCTCCATGATTTGCATGATATCAGCATGTGCCCTGTAGATAAAATCTTTTCCCTCACGGCCATGATGAGTTACCAGTCTTATTCCCCCAGGCATATCTGTATCAATTTTTCCCATAATACCAATCCCGTTTTTTCCAGCGTTTCCCTGAGCGCTTTCCCCGGTGGCAACATGATCAAAATTATCAATTTTTTGAGGAACGAGCGGAAGTTTTCGGGAGTGTTCCGCTGTTTGCAAAACGTCAGGAGATTTACTCATGGTATTAAGATCATACAGAAAGGCTGTTTTGTTTTCAAGAAGTACAAGAAGTATCAAGGTTTTGACAATGCGGGAAAAAAGCGTATACTGCAAATATGGCAGCAGAAAGACCCCAGGTAAATGGTTTAAGCAGGCGTGGAAGAATTGGGTTTAGAGTCGCAGAGGGAGCTGTGGGAGTTTTTTCTCTTTTATATGCTGCGTCATCCGTGAGTGCCCTTGCAAACGGTGAAGGAAAAATTGCAAAAGAACAAGCAATTGGCGCTGGTCAAACAGCAGTAATAACCGCAGGAATAAAGGCTTTTGAATGGATTCTCTCAAGCAAAAAATCAAGCTAAACTGCCTGCAATATCTTCTGAAAGACTAATTACTTCAAGTTTAGGGAATTTTCTTTCTTCCGGAATAAAAATAGAATCTGTAACAAATACTTTTTCAGCTAAAGAATTTTCTAATATCTCTGGTGCTTTTTCAGAAAATACCGCATGAGTTACCATTACAAACATGCGCTCTGCTCCGTTTTTCTGAAGCTCTTTTAACGCCTCTACTATGGTACCACCGGATGAGATCATGTCATCCACTACAAAACACACTTTTTTTACGTTTCCGTGAAGACCTGAAATTTTTATCTCGCCGGTTACTACGTCCCGCTCTTTTTCTACAGAAACAGTTTCAATTTCCCCTAGCTCTTGCTTTAATGCTTCAAGTCTGCGCAAACCTCCCATATCAGGGGAAACTATGCATGCATCAGACAAATCTATTCCCATCTTTTTAATTTTTTCTGCAAACAAGGGAATTGCTGATATATGAGCTACCGGAATAGAAAAAAGTTCAGGAATCTTTATGGAGTGAAAATCTACTCCTACAATAGCATCCGCCCCACACGCTTCTATCATTTTTATAACTACCTCTAAAGATCTACCCTCTCCAGTTCTAAAAATATGGTCTTGTCTTTGATAACCTAAATATGGCACTACGGCAGTAATCTTAGTAGCCCCTGCGTTTTTTAGCGCATCTAAAATAAGACACAACTCTATGATGTTACTGTCAACAGGAGGACTGGTGGGAGCAACAACTATACAAGGTGTACTGGCAACATCTTCTTCAAGTTTTACCCTACGTTCACCGTCAGGAAACACGTGTGTTTCTATGGGGGAAACAGAAAATCCTAAGTGTTTTGCTATTTTTTCTGCTAAATCCGGATTAGAGGTGCTTGAAAAGATTTTCATTACAATATTAATTCTTTACTTAATGATTCACCTGATTCTATCTTAGAAATTGCTTTTGCAAGCATATCTGCAACGGAAACTACAGTAACTTTTTTATATGATTTCATCTCATCTCTTAACGGAATAGAATCTGTAACTATTAGCTCATCCACCGTAGAGTTCTTAAATTTCTCAGGTGCGCTCCCGGAAAAAATTCCATGCGTTGCGCACACTATTACTTTTTCCGCGCCCATTTTTTTCAGATACTCTGCTGCGTGAATAATAGTTCCTCCTGTATCTATCATATCATCAACTAATAATACATCCCTACCCGCAACGTCTCCTATCATTGCACTGGCATCAGACTTGTTATTTACTGCGATATCCCGCTCTTTATACACTAGCGCTATATCATTTGCTCCCAAAAGTCTAGCATATCCGGTAGCTCGGGTCATGCCTCCTTTGTCAGGTGCTGCAATCACCACATTCTTTAACTTTCTTTTTTTAATTTCCGGAATTAATGCGTAACTTCCATACAGATTATCCCACGGGCCTTTTATAAAACCCTGCTGCTGCTCGGAGTGAATATCTAAGGTAACTATTCTATCTGCGCCAGAGTCTTCTATCATTTTTGCAACTACTGAAGCAGAAATTGGAACTCTAGGCATTTCTTTTCTGTCTTGTCTAGCATACCCAAAGTACGGAATAACTGCGGTTATCTCATCTGAAGAAGAACGTCTGGCAGCATCTATCATAAAAAGAAGCTCCATGAGGGAATCATTAACCGGGGGACATGTAGGCTGAATAATGAAAACGTGGCGGCGTCTGACGTTTTCCGGCACTTTTATTCTAATTTCACCATCTGAAAATATACTTACAGGAGAAAAAAGCTCTTTTTTGAGTTTTTTTGCAATAGAAGTTGCCAGCGCAGTATTAGACTGCCCTGTTAAAAGAACATATTTCTCGGAAATGTTTTTTTCTTCTGCCATACCAAAAAAAATCCAAACTAAAAGTTAAAACTTAAAGTTTGGAAATTATTTACCGCCGCCTAATAATCCGCCTAAACCTCCACCCATTTCCTGCATCTTAGCAGCTGCTTTTTTCTGAGCTTTATCCAGTGCTTCATTTAATGCGTCTACTGCGTCTCTCATTTCTTCATCATTCATCTTAAAACTTTTAACCTTCATGTCAGCTGATAATTCCACAGAAACGCGTCCGCGGGAAGCTGTGACCATGATGGTCTGAAGTTCTTTCTGGATCTTCATAGCCTCATCTCTGAGTTTTTTTAAATCTCCCAGGGCTCCTAGCCCCTTCATTGGATTAAACATATAGTAAAAACACCTCCTCTTAGATTTTCTTGTTTTTTAGAATAAAAAACTTAGAAAATCTTGGATCCTTCTGAATTTATTCAGGAGGATAACCTACTTTTTCCGCCAAACATTATGGCTCTCTTTTTTGCCTCTCAACAATTCTTCTTAAGTTTTCCAAAGTTTTTCCATTCGGGTTTGCTTCATATACTGCCATTCCTATCCTCAACTCTTGAATTCTACTGTGAGACGTCAACGCAACTTTTACGTATGCTGCAGGAGGCGGCTCTCCGCCTTTTTGAGGCTTCAATGCATTATCCCGATTCAAACTTCTTCCTTGTGGAATTTCCGAAGTTCTCATTTTAGTATTTGTATTATCCTAACTTTTGATACTAATTGCAACTTTTTTACCCAATATTCTTTCTATAATCTCCTTGTTTTTTGCTTCATCTAGTTTTCCCAGATGAAACGTAGAGGGAGCAACAATTTTAACCACTCCATCTTCCATACTCACTTTACATCCCCTGAGTAGGCCTGCCAGAATTTTATTTTCTTGATTTACTTTTTCTATAAGGGTTTTTAATATCTCGAATCCCTCTGAGTTTTCTGATTTGGGAAGTACGGTTTTTACTTCTACGTCTTCTTTTTTCTCCTCTTTTTTATCTTCAATCTCTTCATTCTTTCTCTCTACAGGGGCATCCATTTTCTTTTCCTCAATCAAACAAAACTCAATAACGGCAAGCTCTAGTGGAAGCTGGGGTAAAACAGCGCCTTTTAAGTTTTTGTATGCTTCATCTATAAGTTCAAGCAATTTTTGAGCCTGACTAATTTCCTTTGTACTGCGCTTTTCTATCCCTTCAAGAAGCTTTAGATGCAGCTTGTCCGCAAGTTTTTCAATTACTAGTTTAAAATCCACCTGAATTTCTGACAGCTTCTGAATAGTTTCTAGCCCCTCTTTGTAATCTTTTGTAAGGGTTTGTGTGAGTAATTTTTCTACTGATGCGTCTATGCTTCCACTTTTATATAAAGATTCAACTAATTCCAGGGTGATTTTTTTGTTGTTAGATTGCAGGCTTAACTCCTCCAAAATTTTAGCTCCATCCCTAAATGCGCCGTCTGATAACTCCCCAACTTTTTCCAGAACCCCACTTTCTACATCCAGGTTTTCTGCTTTAACAATTCTCTCAAAGCAACGGGCTAACTCTTTTGCGGATGGTTTTTCAAATTGCACGTAAAAAGCACGCGAAATAATAGTTTCCGGAAGTTTGTGAAGTTCAGTAGTTGCAAGAATAAACACAACATGACTGGGTGGTTCTTCTAATGTTTTTAGAAGCGCATTAAAGGCTTCTGTAGTTAACATGTGAACCTCATCAATGATGTAAACTTTTTTAGTTAAAGCAGCGGGCGAAAACTTAATGCGTTCGCGTAAATCACGTATCTCATCTATACCGCGGTTACTGGCAGCATCTATTTCTAAAACGTCTACTGCTGAACCGTTTGTAATAGAAATACACGCGCTGCAGGTGTTACAAGGCTCCACCTCACCTTTTTTTTTACCCGTACAGTTTATGGCTTTAGCAAGTATTCTTGCGCTTGAAGTTTTACCTAATCCTTTAGGCCCGGCAAACAAAAATGCGTGTGGGATTTCTTTTGCAGATAAAATGGAGGTTAATTTTTCCCGGACAGAGGTTAAATCAAGCTCAGAAATTAGTTGTGGACGATACTTTCGATAATAAACCATACCTTTTTAAAAACCCTTATCACCAAATCTAATTACCCGTGGTGCTCACCTAATAAATGCTCCAACCCGTGCTCTACCCAGAAACAAATTTTGTCATCAATGAGTTTGTTTTCTTTGGAGGCCTCCTCTATTATTACAGGGTAGGAAATAACTATATCTCCCAGAGATAAAACTTCAGAACCTGAAACCATTCCTTCTCCTTCAGTTTGGGAAAATGACAAAACATTTGTGGTTTTATCAAGTCCCCTGTATTTCAGGTTTAATTCATGCATTTTTCTGTTACCTACTATTGCAACAGAAACTTCCATGGGAGACATAATTCCACGTTCAGATATAACCCGTTCAACGGTTGCTTTTATCTTTTTGCGGTTTACCTTATACCTGCTTTCAACAAAAATCTGAGTTGATACTGTAGCCATGAAAAAATTAGGACAGAAGAAAATTACGAGCTCATTTGTTTTGCAAATTTACGAGCAAGTTCTTTTTTGAATTTGCGCCTCATACCAGGTTTCTGGTAAAACTCGCGCTTCTTCATCTCCATAATAATTCCCTCCGTCATAACTTTACGGGAAAATTTCCTGATCATATTGTCTGGAGAATCTCCAGGTTGTTTTTTAATAAATACCATATTGTAAAAAAACACCCCCTTCTCGGCTTCACCACTTGGTGCAAGCCCTTTTATTTACCAACATTATTATATGCTTTTGGAAAATGTATATCAAGCTTAATCCGAGGCTCAAGCACCACGCTCCAGAGGCCCCCTGAGGTGAAAATGAAGGTGATCTATGTCTTGTGCGCCTCCTCCGTTTACCACAATCCTATAACCCTTTCCCATAAGTTTTTCATGGTCTATAAGATGTTTTATCCCTTTGGATATTGCCTCTACCACAGGGGCATTTGAGTGGAAAAAATCATCTATATGGCGTTTTGGAATAATAATTTTGTGAACAGGAGACAGAGGACTTATGTCATCAAATGCAACTATTTCTGAATCTTCATAAGAAAACTCTTTAGGAATTTCCCCACGTACAATTTTGCAAAATATACAATCAGCTTCTGACATATGTGAAATTATTATACGCCTTTTGCCTTCCCTTGAGAAGACCTGTGAAGCATTTTTCTTACAAAACCAAATCTTCTTGGTGGATCAGTTTTTCTCGGATTTGAAATATATGCATTTGATAATGTCTCAAAAAACTGGGCTGTAGGAATTCTGGAGAGAAGTTCTTGCTCGGGATGTTCTGCTTTTTCTGAAGGTTCGACCACAAATCTTTCCATTGCAAGTATCTCGTTTCCAGAAATAGTAATTTCTGCAGTAGGTAAAGTTACCTCT
>CAZQIA010000057.1:0-6905 GCA_964593215.1 uncultured Gammaproteobacteria bacterium | reverse complement strand
TATTGGAATAGTTTCAGGAACCTACTCTTCTATTTTTAATGCTTCTCTGCTTCTAGTTCTTTGGTATCAATTTGACAAGAGGAGACAGAAGAGAGCATAATAATTCCTTCATGTCAGACCTCCAGCTTTTTAACTCTTTAACTCGTTCTAAGGAAATTTTTAGAACTCTCAAACCTAGACAGGTTAGTTTGTACGTATGCGGAATTACCCCAAATAATGCGACCCATTTAGGTCACGCGTTTACATATGTCTCATTTGATGTGCTTGTCCGTTATCTAAAATATAAAGGGCTTGAGGTAGAGTATCTGCAGAATGCAACTGATATAAATGATTCAGATGATGTAATAAAACAAGCGCAGGCGGATGGGAGAACCTGGAAACAGGAAGCGGCGTATTGGATAAAGCATTTCCATAGGCAAATGGATTCACTAAACGTTTTAAGGCCTAATCATTATATATTGGCAACTTCCGTGATGGATAAAATTATTGAGATAAACTCTGCATTAGTTAAAAAGAAGTTTGCGTATGAAAGCGGCGGGAATTTGTATTTTGATACAACCAAATTTTCAGAATATGGGAAATTGTCCCACTTAACAAAAGATGAAATGATGGCAGTTTCAGAAGATAGAGGAGCAAATATTCATGACAAAAATAAACGTAACCCATTAGATTTTGTCTTATGGTTTGGAGATAGCGCAAAACCTAACTGGAATTCTCCGTGGGGGAACGGAAGGCCTGGGTGGCACATAGAATGTAGTACTATGATTGACTCCATCTTGGGTTTTCAAATAGATATTCATGGAGGGGGAGAAGATCTTATTTACCCTCACCATGAAAGTGAAATAGCTCAATCAGAATCATATACCGGTAAAAAACCATTTGTAAAAACGTGGATGCACACAGCATATGTTTTATATGAGGGTGAGAAAATGAGCAAGTCACTTGGGAATCTAATTCTTGTTTTGGATTTGTTAAAAAAATATTCCCCAGAAACTATCAGGTGGGCTATTTTGTCTCATCATTACAGAGAACCTTGGGAGTATAAAAAAGAAGAACTTGACGTTATAGATAAAAAAGTTTTAGACATTGTAAAAAACCTGAAAGAGAACCCGGTTAATAATAAAATTACAAATAAAGATTTTGAAAAATTAATGGATGACGACCTTAATACCCCGGAAGTTTTAAAGTATGTAGAAAAGTTAATTGAGTCAGGTAAAAAAGAAGAAGCAAAATCAATCTTGCAAACCCTCGGCTTCCTACTGTAAAGTAAACGTATGTTATTTTTTGGATATGGTGCTTATAGAAGTAAAGCAAAAATGGCCCAGGTTATAGGTTATGAACCAGAAACTGAAGTAGGTGGGATAGTTGAAGGGTATAGATTGGCGTATCAAGTGCTTTCACAATTGCCCACTCATTAATTATGAGGTGAGTTTTGATTTTACTAAATTACTTACTAAACCTGCGTCTGCTTTTCCTTTTACTTTTGGCATTAAAGCGCCCATAACTTTTCCCATATCTTGCATTCCCGTTGCACCTGTACTTGAAACCGCTTCTTCTACAAGTTTTTTTACTTCCTCCTCAGACATTTGTTCGGGAAGATAACTTGATAAAACTACTAATTCCTTTTTCTCTTTTTCCGCCAGCTCTGGTCTTCCGCCTTTTTCATAAAGTTCTATAGATTCCCGTCTTTTCTTTATTTCTTTCCCTATTACATCTAGGACATCCTCATCAGTCGCTGAATAATCTGCTCCGCCTTTATTAATTTCATAATACTGAAGAGCGGACTTAAGCATTCTAATTGTAGAGAGTTTATCTTCTTCTTTGGCTAGCATTGCCGCCTTCATGTCTTCTTGAATTTTATCTTTTAACATAGGTCTTATTGTATCTCTTTTATGCGTTTGAGTAAATAATCTTTATTATTAAGACTTAAATTCTCGTCCACTTCCTCAAATAATGTTTGCAAAATTTTTCCAATCTTAGGACCGGGTTTTATCTTTAACTCGCGCATTATATCATTTCCGTCTACTGCCAAATCATTAATGGAAAATGGAGGGTTTAACTCTTTTTCTATTCTTTCTTTAAACTTCTTAAGCCTCCACGATTCAGCAGTTTGGGTACCAGAGCCTAGTCTATCTCCAATTCTCAGATCTATCATGTCTTTGACATTTTCTAATCCAACACGTCTTATAAATCGTCTGACTGCGCTGTCTGTAATATGTTCATCTATGGTAAACATATGCCATCTGATTAATGTCATTATTTTTTCTCGCTCTTTTTTGGAAAGATGAAGTCTGTCTGAAACTTCTTTTGCAATTCTAGCACCTGCTACTTCATGGTTATAGAAAATTACTAATCCATTTTCATCCTCAGACCTTACTTTAGGTTTTCCCACATCATGGAGAAGTGTTGCAAGTCTCACTATTGCATGAGTTGCCGGTGTATATTTAAGGGAGAGAACATTGTGAGTAAAAACATCTGCAGTGTGATGCCGTCCGGGACGTTCCTGAGAGATTCCCTTTCCCAAGGCAAGTTCTGGAAGTATTAAATCCAAAAGTCCTGTTGCATCAAGAAGCATGATTCCCTCATAAGGATTATCAGAGCTTAAGATTTTTAAAAGCTCATCTCTTATTCTTTCACCGGAAACGTGCAGGATAAGCTGTGCATCTGAAATAATAGCTTTCAAAGTTTTTTCTTCAATTGAAAAAGAAAGTTGAGTTGCAAACCTAACTGCCCGCATGAGCCTTAGAGAATCTTCTTTAAATCTTTCAGTTGGTTTTCCAACAGCTTTAATAACTTTTTTTTCCAAATCTTTTTGGCCACCAAATAAATCAACAATCTGCGCATCCGGATTAAATTTTAATGCCATTGCGTTAATGGTAAAGTCTCGTCTTTCTAGATCTTCTTCTATTGTTTTTCCCCAAGAAACCTTCTCAGGCCTCCTGTGATCTTTATATGTTCCTTCAGTTCTGTATGTAGTAATTTCTACAATTCCCGCATGTTCAATCTCAGAAACTTCAGGTAAAGGAATCCCTACTGTTCCAAAAGAGTTATCATAAAAAGCATCAGGGAAAGTTGCAAGAATGTTTTCCGGTGTTGCGTTTGTGGTAAGATCCCAATCCTTAGGAGTTTTTTCTAAAAGCAGATTTCTGACACATCCTCCTACAAAATACACCTCAAACCCCGCACTCTCTAAGCGCTTATAAATCTTAAAAACATCGGGATTAATTTTATCTTTCATATGGTAATATTGATTTTATCATGAAACAGTGGAAAGTTTTGCACACCGAGCCTGCGTCTTCTATAGAGGAAATTATTTCAATTCTTTTAAAAAACAGGAATGTATCTGATTCCCAAAAAAAAGATTTCTTATCTCCCTCGCTTAAAAAAGTGGACATACATTCTGTAGGAATTAGCCCAAATGAAGTTCAAAAAGCTCTAGAAAAAATAAAAACTGTTATCGACTCTCAAAAAGCAATTGTTATATATGGAGATTATGACGTTGATGGAATTTGCGGCACGGCAATTTTATGGGAAACTATTTATGCTTTTTACACAAATGTACACCCTTATATTCCTCACAGGGTTAATGAGGGATACGGGTTGTCTGAAGAAGGGATAAAAAATATTCAAAAAACTATTGAGAACGTTGGACTTATAATAACCGTTGATAATGGAATAGTGGCAAAAAATGCCGCAGATTTTGCAAATGAAAATAACATAGATGTCATAATTACAGACCATCATGTGAGGGGTAAAATTTTACCCGTAGTTCACGCAATCATTCACACAACAGAACTCTGCGGAACTGCTGTTGCCTATTTGTTAGCTCAAGAAATTTCAAAAAAGTTTAAGATCTCCCCGAATACATCTCATCTAGAACTAGTTGCGCTTGCAACGGTTGCTGACTTGGTTCCTCTAAATATATTTAATAGAGCATTATTAAAATCAGGATTGGAGAACTTGAGGGTTACAAAAAGAATTGGACTACTTGCGCTGTTTTCTGAAGCTGTAATAAAAAAAGAAGAGATTGATGTCTACCACATAGGTCATATTATTGCGCCCAGACTTAACGCAGCAGGAAGAATTTCTCACGCAATGGATTCCTTGCGGCTTTTGTGCACACTGGATGGTAAGAGGGCTCAAAAACTTGCTTTGGAGTTAGGTCAAATAAATAAAGAAAGACAGGAGTTTACAAAAATGAATTCAGAAGAAGCAAGTCAAAAAATTAAAACAGAAAATAATCTGAAGAATGTATTAATTGTTTCAGGCGAAGAGTATCAGCAAGGAGTAATAGGTCTTATTGCATCCAGGTTAACAGAGGAATTTTACCGCCCTTCTGTTGCAATTTCTATTGGAGATAAAATTTCCAAAGGTTCAGCCCGTTCAATTCCTGGAGTAAACATTATTGAGCTGATTCGTTCTTGTTCAGAATTTCTAAAAGAAGCTGGAGGACACCCTATGGCTGCGGGATTTAGCATTGAAACTAATAAACTAGGGGAATTCAAAAAAGCAATTTTAGAAAAAGCTGAATCAATAGACAAAAAACTTTTTGAGAGAAGTTTAAAGGTGGATCTTGAAATTCCATTTGTGCTTATTTCCCTTGAGCTTTATGATAGCCTAAAACCATTAGAGCCCTACGGTATGGGAAATCCGGAACCTGTTTTTATGACAAAAGGTGTCACAGTAATTTCTGTAAATAAAGTGGGTAGAGAAGGTGATCATCTACAGTTAGTATTAGAACAGGATGGAAAAATATTCAAAGGAATAAAATTTAGACATATGGATAAAGAAACTATCAAACCTAAAACCCTAATAAACGTTTGTTACTCTTTGGATATTAATATGTGGGGCGGTAAACCAAAAGTTGAGTTAAAAATTAAAGATATTGTTTTGTCTAGCGCTTCTTAGGGTTCCGGGAGTGTTTTCCAAGCCCTTTTGTAACAGTTCCATCTGGAAGTTTGTGTGTACTCCACGCTTCACCTTGTGCGCGTCCTCTAATTCTTGTCATAAGATTTGGTTGAAGAGGAAGATCTCTTGTTTCTTCAGACTTAGAGCTGCTCCCAAAGGGGAAGAAATCAAAAGATGATTCTGTACCTTTGACCGTTACAACCACTCTTTGTTTGTATGCAATGCTCATGCCGTATGCGGTATCGAATAAATCTTGAGCTTTTATTGCAGATGCAACTGATGATTTTACTCTTCCTATATTTCTTTCATTATCTTTCATGTAATTTAAAAACAAAAAACTCCCGAATCGCGGGAGTTTGGAAAAAAGAAATTCCAAACCCTGATTAAGGGAGCTTGAAAATAGAAAACTTAATATGTTGTTTCTTTTGCATAGAGAAATCATAAACTAGCAATTTCCTCTTGTCAATGATCTAGCCACAAGATACAATACGTGTATGGCTACAAATAGATCTCTTGCACTAGAGTGTCTTGAAAAAATTGGCGAAGAAGTAACGCTTGAAGGATGGGTTCAGGTGGTAAGAGCGCACGGGAAAATTGCATTTATAGATTTGAGAGATAGAAGTGGCGCGATTCAGGTTGGCGCATTTGAAGGAGAGTTGCCTGCTGAATTTGCAAAACTTGGTTCTCAGGATGTAATTAGAATTACCGGATTAGTTAAAGAGCGTGGAGAAAGATACGTTAATAAAAATATTTCTACAGGAACAGTAGAAATAGAAGCAAAAAAACTTGAAATTATTCAAAAGTCTCACGAAATGCCTTTTGACATGGGAGGACGTGATCTTAACTTAGAGCTCCCCACACTATTAGACTATAGAGCTCTTACTCTACGCCATGAAACGGTTAGGAAAATCTTTATAATTCAGGCTGCGTTAGCTGAGGAATTTAGAAAAGCATCAAAAGAGCTGGGCTGCATCGAAGTATTTATTCCTACAATTGCATCAGGTGCTACAGAAGGAGGAGCTGAAGTATTTGAGGTTAATTATTTTGGACACAAAACATACATGACTCAGAGTCCACAGCTTTATAAGCAGATAATGGTAAGTATTTTTGAGCGAGTATTTACAATTGCTAAAGCGTATAGAGCGGAACCTTCAGTTACCACAAGACACTTAACTGAAGCAACCCAGATGGATATTGAAATGGGGTTTGTAGAAAACTTTGAAGAGCTTCTGGATGCGTTAGAATTTGTAGGAACGTCTATGATAAAAAACGTTTCAGAAAACTATTCTTCAATTCTCTCAGAGTTTAATGTAGATGCACCTTTGGTTCCAGAGTCTGTTCCTCGTTTGACGCTTCGAGAAGCGCAAAAAATAATTACTGAAAGAACTGGAAGAAATCTATCAAAAGAGATGGATTTAAATCCTGAGGATGAAATTGAGATTTGCAAATGGGCACATGATACACATAAGTCTGACTTTGTGACCATTACACATTTCCCTACAAAAAAACGTGCCTTTTATACAAAACCGGACCCTAAAAATCCTGAATATAGCTTAAGCTACGATCTCCTGTTTAGAGGTCTTGAGATTTTAAGCGGATCTCAGCGTATTTCGGATTATGAAGAGTTAAAGGAGGCTATGATAAAAAAGAACGTAAATCCAGAAAGTTTTGATCTCTATTTGCAGGCGTTTAAATACGGTATGCCTCCAGAAGGAGGATTTTCCTTTGGGCTGGAGCGACTTACCATGAAACTGTTAGAACTTTCCAATGTTCGTGAGGCTTCACTTTTCCCCAGAGATATGGAACGTGTAGATCAGCGTTTTTCTTCTAAGCATGAAAAAGAAGATTAAGAAAGAAAGTCTTAAAAAAGTTCCAGACACGTTTAAAGGATTGATTAAGGATCTTATTGAAGAAAAAAAATTCCCCCACATATATCTTATATTTAGTTTCCTGGTTCTAGATCTTTTTCTTTTAGTTCTTATTATTCTCTTAATCAC
>CAZQIA010000056.1:0-6924 GCA_964593215.1 uncultured Gammaproteobacteria bacterium | reverse complement strand
CGCTTTTTTAGTAAAAGATAACATTCTTCTTTTGTATAACGTTAAAAAAGGATCAGATGAAAAACCATACTATTCAGTTGGGGCAGCACTTTTTGAAAAAGATAATCCCCTTAAGTATGTATGGAGATCAGAAGAACCTGTCTGGGAACAACCGGATGAGCTTAAAAACGAAGTAATTTCCCCGGTAGGCGCTTCCCTCTTTCATGATCAGGTGCTGTTGTATTTTGCACAAGGCGAAGGAAACATTATAACTATTAACTGCCAGATTCCTACGATTCATACCGGTCTAAAAGATAAAGTCTTCACACCTCTTTTTAAAAAGGCAGAAAACAATCCAATTATATCTCCCCAACCTCATAAACCATGGGAGTCTAGAGCCACATTTAACAGCGCTGCGGTGTATGAAGATGGAAAAGTCCATTTTGTTTATAGAGCTTTAGGAGACACCGATTTGTCAGTTTTGGGATATGCCACTAGTTCTGACGGGATACATATTGATGAACGTTCTGATGAGCCAATTTATATTCCAAGAGAACCTTTTGAAACCCCTGGTCAACATACGTTCAATAGTTTCGCGGAACATTTTGCTTCCGGTGGAGGGTATGGCGGAGTTGAGGATCCTAGAATAACAAAGGTTGATGATAGATTTTATATGACATATGTTGCATATGATGGTGCAAATCCGCCAAGAGTTGCACTCACTTCTATCTCAGTTGAGGATTTTCTGGATAAAAAATGGAGTAACTGGGAAAGACCTAAACTTATCTCAGCACCCGGCATGGTAAACAAAAATGCTGTAATCTTCCCTGAAAAAATTAAGGGAAAGTATGTTGTGTATCACAGAATTTACCCAAACATCTTAGTAGATTACGTAGATGATCTTTCATTTGAAAATACGTATCTGCAAGGACATCATTTTATTCCACCTAGAAAAAAGTATTGGGATAGCAAAAAAATTGGCGCGGGTGCTCCCCCTATAAAAACAGAAGACGGATGGCTTTTTGTATATCAATCAGTTGGCTATCAAGATCCAGGCAAATACAAAATTGGCGCGATGCTTTTAGATTTAGAGGATCCTGCAAAAGTTATTTGCAGAACCAGTTCTCCTATTGTAGAACCGGTAGAAAAATATGAAAATGATGGATTTAAAGCAGGGGTTGTGTATCCATGCGGGGCAGTAACTATGAATGATATGCTTCACGTTTACTATGGAGGGGCGGATTCAGTAGTGTGCGCTGCGTCTGCAGATCTGAAGACATTTTTGAAGGAAATGAAAACACACAAAGAACCAAAATTAAGAAAGATCCAAAGTTCGTTCTTTAATTAGTTTTTAAAACGTATTACACTGGTATCACACTCCATGGTAAGTCTAAAACGTGAAGCTAAAAATCCAATTCTAAAACCAAATCCTGAACACGCATGGGAACACGATGGTGCGTTTAATGGATGCGTTGTGGAGGTTGACGGAACATACCACATGGTTTACCGAGCTCTCTCTTCTACTACTCTTCAAAATGGTGTAAATATGCAGGTTTCGTCAATTGGTTATGCAAAAAGTTCTGATGGAATAAATTTTTCAGAAACCAAACAGCTTATTCAGCCGACTGAAGACTGGGAAACATATGGATGTGAAGATCCTAGAATTACCTATTTTGAAGGTAAATTTTACATTTTCTATACTGCCCTCTCTACTTTTCCATTTTCTGCGTACGGAATAAAAATTGCGGTTGCCGTAACTTCTGATTTTGAGCACTTTGAAAAACATCCCGTTACCACGTTTAACTCAAAAGCAATGGGTCTTTTCCCTGAGCGTGTTAACGGAAAAATAGCAGCTCTTCTTACCATAAATACAGATCTTCCGCCTGCAAAGATATGTCTTGCCTTGTTTGATAAGGTTGAGGATATGTGGTCTCCTTTTTACTGGACTGAGTGGTATGATAATGCAAACAATCACATTCTGCACCTCATGCGGGATGTAAGAGATCAGGTAGAGTTAGGTGCCCCTCCTATAAAAACTGAGAAAGGATGGCTTACTATTTACTCGTATATAGGAAACTATCTCTCAAATAAGAAAATCTTTGGGATTGAGGCGGTTTTACTTGACGCCCAAGACCCCTCAAGAATTATTGGAAGAACTACTTCTCCACTCATAACTCCCCAGGAAGAATATGAACTAAAAGGAATTGTTGCAAATGTTATTTTCCCCTCAGGAGCTTTGAAAAAAGATAATAACCTGTATGTATACTATGGTGCAGCAGACACAAGCGTAGGTCTTGCAACATGCACGCTCTCAGATTTACTGGAAGAGCTAAAACCTAAAGAAACACAAACACCAAAAGCAGTTCATACAACAGAATATAGAAAATTCACAAGGTTTGAGGGGAATCCTATTCTAAAACCCACACCAGAGCTTGAGTGGCAAGAATTAGCTGTATATAATCCAGCGGCAATCTATGAAGGTGGAAAGGTGCACATTTTATACAGAGCTCAGTCAAAAGACGGAACTTCTGTTTTTGGGTACGCATCTTCAACTGATGGACTGCATTTAGATGAAAACTTAAATTATCCTGTTTATGTTCCCAGAGAAAGCTTTGAAAAAAAGACCTCAAGCACAGGAAATTCTGGCTGTGAAGATCCTAGAATTACTAAGATTGATGATAGATTTTATTTGACGTACACCGCATTTGATGGGAAAAATCCCCCGCGAGTTGCCATGTCTTCTATTAAAGTTGATGATTTTTTGAATAAAAACTGGATTTGGGAAAAACCAAAACTTATTTCCCCACCAGGAGTTGATGATAAAGACGCTTGTATTATCAAGAAAAAATCAGGAGATGGCTACATAGCATTTCATAGATTGGGAAATGTTTTATGGTTAGATTTCTTACGTGACTTAGAATTTCCAGAGAAAAAGTTTCTTACGGGAGGAATTATTGCACAAGCAAGGCCAGACAGATGGGATAATGTGAAGATTGGAATTGCCGGACCCCCCATAGAATCTGAACACGGATGGATTCTTTTGTATCATGGCGTAAGTAACCCCGGTGCCTTTTATAAAATTGGCGCAATGCTTTTAGACTATTCTGATCCCAGAAAAATATTAGCTCGAACAGATGAGCCAGTACTAGAACCGGAAACAGATTACGAACTCAAAGGTCAAGTTCCCAATGTGGTTTTTGGAAATGGAACAGCTGTCATAGACGGAATCATTTATTTTTATTATGGAGGTGGTGACTCGGTTTTGGGAGTTGCCACCATGCCCCTAAACACCCTCACAGAAATCCTTCTTGGTAAATAACATTTTCAGGGCATGATATGATAGAAGGTGACAAGAAATGAAACGTCAGCTTTTACTTTTTATACTGGTTTATTTATCACTTATTGGTGTGTTTTCTTTTTTTATTTTTAGCGGTCAACTAACGCTTATAAACCCTCAAGGAACAGTTGCGATTCATGAAGCAAATCTCATAAAATTGCTCGTAGTTATTATGCTAGCGTGTGCCGTACCCGTATTTTTATTTGCTGCTTTTGTTGCAATAAGATACAGGGCGGGAAGAAAAAACGCAAAATATGAACCAGAATGGAAACTTTCTGGAATAGGCACATTCTTAAAATGGGCACTTCCCATAACGATTGTTTTTACATTTGCAGTTATCAATTGGAATGCATCTCATAAACTCGACCCTTATAAGCCTATCGGTCCTAAACAAGACACACTAATAATTCAAGTTATATCTCTTCGTTGGAAGTGGTTGTTTATTTATCCAAAGGAAAAAATAGCAACAGTAAATGACTTAGTAATTCCTACAAAAACGCCAATTGAATTTCAACTCACTTCAGACGGTCCCATGAATTCATTCTGGATCCCTGCTCTTTCCGGTCAAATTTATTCTATGTCTGGAATGGGAACGCACATACATCTTATGGCAAATTTACCTGGGGTCTTTCAGGGGTCTGCTGCAGAAATTAACGGAAGAGGATTTTCAGGGATGAAATTTACAACACACGCTTTGTCCTCTCAAGATTTTGATACGTGGGTAAATTTTGCTGAAAAATCTTCACGCACATTAACTCTTGAAGAATATGAATCTCTTGCTAAACCCTCAGAAGATCACCCTGTAACTCTCTACTCTCATGTAGATGAAGATTTATATAATAAAATTATGATGAAGTATATGGACACAGGTCATACAGAAACCGAAGAATAATATGATGGAATTTTTGTTTGGAAGATTAACATTAGAAGCCTTACCTCATGAGTGGTTTACCATAGGAGGAACAATATTTGTAACACTGTTAGGAATAGGGGTACTAGGATTTATTACTTATCTTAAAAAATGGAAATGGCTGTGGAAAGAATGGCTTACCTCTGTAGACCCGAAGAAAATAGGGATTATGTACATAGTTGTGGCGGTTTTAATGTTTGTCAGAGGCGCTTTGGATGCGGTTATGATTTGGCTGCAGCAATCTATGGCAGCAGGAGCTTCTCACGGGTATCTCTCAGCAGATCATTTTCAGCAGATCTTTACAGCGCACGGTGTAATCATGGTTTTCTTTGTTACCATGGGGCTTTTGTTTGGCCTTTTGAATATTGTGGTGCCCTTGCAGATAGGCACGCGTGACCTTGCCTCCCCATTTCTCAATACATTAGGCTTCTGGCTCTACGTATTCGGCGCAATTTTAGTCAATATGTTTTTTGTATTAGGAGGAGAATTTTCGGCTACCGGATGGCTTGCGGTAAGCCCTCTATCAGAATTACAGTTTAGCCCCGGTGTGGGTGTAGATTACTGGATATGGAGCCTGCAGGTATCAGGCCTGGGAACAACACTCGGGGGTATAAATTTCCTGGTTACTATCCTTAAAATGAGAGCTCCGGGAATGACACTTTTAAGAATGCCTCTTTTCGTCTGGACCTCCCTTTGCAGCTCAGTTCTTATCATAACAATTTTTCCAATTCTTACTGTTACCACTGCACTTTTATCCCTAGATAGACTTTTTGGTATGCACTTTTTTACAACTAATGCTGGTGGAAACGCGATGATGTATATAAATCTTATCTGGATGTGGGGACATCCTGAGGTTTATGTACTTATACTCCCTGCTTTTGGGATTTATTCCGAGGTTGTTGCGACATTTTCTCAAAAACGGCTCGCCGGATATATTTCACTCGTGTGTGGAGCAATAGGCGTAACTGTTCTTTCAATTTGGGTATGGCTTCATCACTTTTTCACCATGGGAGCAGGAGCTAATGTAAATGCATTTTTTGGCATCATGACTATGTTTATTGCAGTTCCAACAAGTGTTCAGATCTTCTCCTGGCTTGCTACTATGTACAAAGGGAGAATTAGATTTTACACTCCCATGCTGTGGTTTTTAGGATTTTTAAGCACCTTCACCTTTGGCGGTATGACGGGAATGCTTCTTGCCCTTCCTCCAGCCGATTTTCAACTTCATAACAGTCTTTTCTTAGTTGCGCATTTTCATACTATGGCTGTGGGAGGGGCTGTTTTTGGAATTATTGCCGGACTTATTTACTGGTTTCCTAAAATTTCAGGATTTACATTAAATGAAAAGCTTGGAAAAATCGCTTTCTGGTTGTGGCTTATTGGGTTTTATACCTCTTTTGTTCCCCTGTATATTTTAGGTCTTATGGGAGCAACTAGACGCCTTGATCACTACACAAACCCATCATGGCAGGCTCTTTTTATAACATCTACTTTAGGAGCATTTATTATTTGTGTAGCAGTTTCCGTACAGGTTTTTCAGGTTTTAGTAAGCTATAAAAACAGAAAGAAGAATAGAGATGAAACTGGGGACCCGTGGAATGGAAGAACGCTTGAATGGGCAACATCCTCCCCTGCTCCCTTTTATAATTTCGCACAAGTTCCTCATGTACATTCTATTGACGCGTTTTGGGAAGCAAAAGAAAATGGAGAACTTAAAAAACCTGAATACGAGGACATTCAGCTTCCTAAAAACACCGCTCTTGGTATATATCTTGCCGGTTTTATATTCCTAATTGGATTCGCATTTATCTGGCATCTGTTCTGGCTTGTAGGAATTGGGGTAATTGGAGCTCTTATCTGCTTTATAAAAAGAACTTTTGATGATGATACAGAGTACGTTTTAAAAGCCCATGAAGTTGAGGCGCTTGAGAAAGGAAGAAAATATTATGCATGAACATAAATCTTCAGAAAAAATATTATTAGGTTTCTGGATTTACTTAATGACAGATCTTCTTATGTTCTCTGTTTTGTTTGCAACTTTTGCAGTTTTGAGAAACAATACGTTTGGAGCTGCAACAATTTGGGAAATTTTTAACCCACCGTTTGTCTTAACTGAAACCACTATCCTCTTAATTAGTTCATTTACCTGTGGCCTTTCTAATATAGCTGTTGATGCAAAGGACAAAACTAAAGCTCTTCTTTTTCTCACTGTTACGTTTCTTTTAGGACTCTCGTTTTTAGGTATGGAATTTTATGAATTTTCAAGCCTTATCATGGAAGGAAATGCTCCCTCAAGAAGCGCGTTTCTCTCCTCCTTCTTTACACTGGTGGGAACACACGGACTGCATATTTTGGGAGGGCTTATCTGGATAGGGCTTCTTCTCTTTTTTATCACAAAAAAAGGCTTAACGGATTCCAACAAGGGAAAGGTAAAGCTCTTAAGTCTCTTCTGGCATTTTCTTGATATTGTCTGGATCTTTATATTTACCTTTGTGTATTTAATGGGAGCCGTTTCATAACTATGAGTATTCAGAAAATAAAATCATAATTATCAAGCCCTAAGCAACCCGACAAAACAACAACAATATCAATAATTACAATAGCCTTATTGACTAACTATTAAATAAAAAAAACTACTACAAACAAAACAATATAAATATAGTACCATCAAAAATCAAGAATCAGACAAAGCGATTAT
>CAZQIA010000055.1:0-6937 GCA_964593215.1 uncultured Gammaproteobacteria bacterium | reverse complement strand
TTCATTAACCTGTCTATATTGATAGGCTTAATTACATTACTATACCTTTTGACATATTTTTCAGATATAAATAAACGCTTAACTTATGGGAAGGATTTTGAAAGCAGGGGAGGATCATATGTGCATGTAGCAAAAGAATACAGGACTGAAGTAAACCCATCAACTGGATCATTGCAAGCTAAATTTTCATCTCAAAACTCTGAAATTTCATATCGTCTTCTTAATTATGACATTCAAGATATCTCAACTGGTGTAAAGACCATGTTTTCAGATTCTTCTCAAAAAGATAAAAAAATTGTGAACGTGAAGGTTCTAAATAATTCTGATGCTTACATCCAATATCAGATAGGAGATGCAGGAAAAGAAAAAGGGTTGAAAGAATTTATTGTCCTAAATAATCCAGATTCTCCCACGTCATATGAGTTTGAATTAGGGTTAAAAAACGTCAGCAGCTATAAAAAAAATACTAAAGGTGATTGGGATTTTTACAATAATAAAAAGGAAGTAGCTTTTACAATTCCCCATGGATTTATGCAGGACAAAAATAATGTAAGATCTGATAATGTTGAAATTGAGATACAAAAAAAGGGTAGGAAAAATGTTCTAACCATTTCCGCAGATCCTGAATGGCTACAAGATAAATCTAGAGCATGGCCTGTTTTTATAGATCCGTCTACTTTTGTTGTAGTCTCAACGGGAATAGTAGATGCGGAAGCTCAATTTGGAGGATTTCAGAGAAAGTTGATAGCTAAAAACACAAATATTCTCTATGCGTTTAATAATGATGCAGGGCATACTTATTATAGGAAATCTACAGATAACGGAATAAACTGGGGGAGTAATGTAGATGTAGATTCCTCAGACACAAATAATAAAAATCCTACTGCATTTCTCTCCCACAACATAATCTATACAGCATGGGTAGATACAAGTACAAATACGGTAGAGGTTCAAAGCATAGACACAGCCAACTCTGATTCTTTAGGTACAAAATGCACCTCATCTAGCCCCGGAACGCTTTCCACATCCTATACTGTTTCTTTAACTGTAAATGGTACAGGGACTCTTTACATAGCGCTTGCTGATACTACAGCTACCGGAACTGTTGCAAAAGTGTATAAGCTAACGTTTTCTGGTTGTTCTTTTACGGATATAACAACAAGTTCTGGACTTACTGCGGGAATTTCAGGTGGGGTTAATCCGGTAGTAGATGCTATAGGTGCAACTCTTGTACTAGTCTATAAATCAAGCGCCGCAAATACTTCTTATTCTAAGTATGATGGTTCCACGTGGACAGTTACGGGAACAACTGTAGATACAAACACATTAGTTAACTACGACATGGTAGATGACGGAAAAAACACCTATTTACTAGGGTTAAAAAGTACCACAGACACATTTTTTTGGCAATATGACGGTTCTTCCTGGACTTCAAAGTCTGCACCATGGAGTACGCAAACAAACATGCTAAATGTTTCTTTGTCTTGGGAAGCAGGTGGACTTTTGTATGCCACTACACTTCATGATGCGTCAGAACAGGCGTATTACAAATATTACTATCCTGCTACTAACACATGGAGTAGTGAGGTGTCTTATGGTTTTACCGCAGGAGATATGAGCCAAATCTCAAGTGTCAACAGTAGACAGGCTTGGGATATTCCCAGTTCTTCATATTCAGGAAAAAGTAAGAGTGTATCCGCACAGGGAGCAAATTCTACAGGACTATTTTTTACACCTGATGGACTCACAATGTATGTTGCAAAGCTCTCAACCAGATTCGTCTATCAATACACGCTTACAACCGCCTGGGATGTTTCTACGGCATCCTACGCGTCTAAAAGTTTTGATGCATCAACTCAGGTATCTCAACTGGCTGGTATATTCTTTAATCTTGATGGAACAAAGATGTATTTACAAGACCGTGCTACTGTTTACCAATACACTCTCTCCACCCCTTGGGATGTTTCTACGGCATCCTACGCATCTTTAAGCTTTAGTTATTCATCCCAGGATACTTTTGGAAATGCAATATTTTTTAGGTCTGATGGAAAAAAAATGTATCTAAGCGGTGGAGGAAATACTAAAGTCTATCAGTACGCATTATCTACCGCGTGGAATGTTTCCACAGCAAGTTATGAATCATTGTTTTTATCTACTACCTCTGAAAGCATTGCCCCGACCGGAATATACTTTAAACCTGACGGATTAACACTTTTTGTAATTGGAAATGTAAATCAATTTATTTATCAGTATTCTCTATCTACTGCCTGGGATGTTTCTACGGGGTCTTATGTATCAAAAAGTGTTAACATTTCAGGTCAGGAATCAGTTCCGTGGGGGTTATTTTGTGACCCAAACGGTTTTAAATGCTATTTTGTAGGCACAACAAATAATACTGTATATCAGTATGATTTTTCTCTCTATCCTAATTTTATATCCAGTGTTGTAAGGCAGGGAGCTAATTTAGAATTTGGACATTTTGATCCGGCTACTCTTGCAAACCAAACCACAACTACAACTAGAATAGGAACTAGCGCTGACGCAGCAGGAACAACTACGTTATTTGCAAGACTTGCGCGGATTGATGACACAGACATAGGAACCTCATCTGATACAGGTTCTAACGCAACGCTTTTTGGAAGATTTGGTTCTAACACTGATAGCTCCCAGTGTTCATCTACGGGATGTACGGATGAAACTTTATTTGGAATTACCAGGAATAACGGAATTGCCCGCACGAGAAGATTCTTGTCACTTTTTGGGGGAGATGGAAGTGAATCTTTTGTTGCGTCAGGTGCAATTACCCCAGGAATTCATCAGTATGCCGCAGGAACCGTTACGGGTGCGATAACCCCAACTACGGGAAGTAATAAAAAAACAGGAGCATTATTTTTGTTTTATGCTGGTAACTTAATTGTTGCTAATGGAGGAAACATGAGTGTTATGGGGTGGGGAAATAATGGAGGGAATGGAGGGAACGGAGGAAATGGTGGAGGAACTCCCACAAGCGGATGGTTAGGGACAAAAGGGTTTAATGGTGGAATCTCCGGAACTTCTGATGGTTCAAACGGTACTAACGGAACCGTTATTAACGGGGGTGCTGCGGGTGCTGGAGGTGGAACAGTTGATACGAATTCTGTAACAGGTAGCGGTGGCGGTGGAGGCGGTGGAGGCGGTGGAGCAAGTTTAGGTTGTCCTGGAGCTGGAGGCGGTGGAGGCGGTGGAGGCGGTGGAGCAAGTCAAACAGCAGGTGCAGGTGGAGGAAATGGCGGAAATGGCGCGAACACCTTTTCTCCAGCTGACGTAGGAGACGATGGAATACAAGGATCAGCGGTTACTCAAAATAATAACACCATATTCATGAACGCATTACTTAATAGAAAAGTATGGTTTTCACAGTTATTTGTTTCTTGGGGAGCAGGCGGCGGTGGAGGAGCAGGCGGCGGTGGAGCAGATAATGGATGTACAGCTACAAACCCTACGGGACCCGGTGGCGGAGCAGGGGGCGGTGGAGGAGCAGGCGGCGGTGTGCTTTACATAGAAGCAAATACAGTAACTGTGCAATCTGGTGGTGCAATAATTGCAGCGGGTCAAAATGGTGCGTCGGGTGGGAATGGTGGCCAAGGTCTTACAGGCGGTACTCACCTAGGTGGAAATGGTGGAGTAGGCGGAAATGCTGGAACTGCTCCAACAGTTGGAGCAAAAGGCACAAATGGTTCAGGAACCGGTTCTGGTACATATGCAGGCGGCGGTGGCGGCGGCGGTGGCGGCGGCGGTGGCGGAGTTCTATTTATACGTACTCATAATTTTAGTAACAGTGGAACGGTTTCTGCTAATGGAGGAGCTGGGGGGTTAGGAGGTAACTCAGATTCTTCAGGTACCGGCGGAGGTGGAAACGGAGGAAATGGATCTCCTGGTGCAAATGGATTCTTCTTTGTAGAGATAGTTCCATAAAAATATGGATTTTAAGATTAAAGTTGATAAAAAAAGAGGAGTATATATTCCAAAGGCTATATTCTTTATTGCTATCTTAGCAGTTTTTTTAGTTTTGATAATTCTGTTTTTACTAACAAGAAGTCAAAAAACTAACCAGCCTAAAAATAGACTAGGGGTGGCACCTTTTGAAACCCTTCCTCAGGATAGTGATAAAGCTTCAGACCTTATGATTAAAAAAATTCAAGAAGATTACAAAAATAAGTTAGTGCTTATTTTCTTTTTTGACGGATATTCAGAGCAGAAAGAGGCAGTAAGTGATGTTAAGATATTAACGAGTATTTTTGACTCCACAGAGCCATACAAGAGTCTAAAAGACATGATAAGCTATAAAATCATTACATCTGATAACAGGGTTTGCCATCTGGAAGATTATCAATCCGGAAAGTCCTTAGTTTGCGATAATCATACTTTTGAGGGGATTCAGCGATTAGGAATAGATCACATTAAAATAGTTGCCATTTCACCGCAGGATTTTACTCCTGTTGCTCTGTTTTCCCGAGGGAAAGATTCTGTTTTTTCAATCTCAACCTACAAAAAGGGATTATCTGTTTCAGAATTTGAAAAGAAAATAAAACAAGACTTTTTAAAAGGTTTAGCAAAATCACTAGGAGTAGAAGATTCTGTAGATGGATTTTCTTACACTAGTAAAGATCAGAAATATCTAAGTGCAGTTTTAGCATGTTTTTATGGGGGGAAAGAAGCATATCTTTCAGCAGATACTGGAAAGTATTTTTCCTGTAAAGAGTTTACAGATACGTATCCCAATTTTTGGGATGAATAAGGGGGTGATTATTGAATGTATATTGATATAACAAAAATATTAAGAGCACCAGTTGTTGTCATGGGGCTTGTTATTGTGGGATTTGGCGTGTATAAATTTATCACTGCTGCAAATATTAATCAGCAAATAGCATCCCTTCTGGTTGCTATATTTGGAATCCAGTTTATGTGGTTTTTCCTGTGGGTGACTAAGAAGGGCAAATAGGAGAAGGTCTAGACAATGAAAAGACTATATGTTCCAAAAACCTTAGGTATTGTTCTCTTGTCTTGTCTTTTTGTTGCAACTGCCGTAGTTCTTTTTTATCTGTATAAAGCATATGGTGCGCAAAATCTTTTCTCACCGGATAAGCGGTTTGAAAAAATAGTAAATTTGAAGGCTGTTTCTCCAACACCCGCACCAAAAGGGAAAATTGCTTCATCGCGTACTACAAGCGGGGGGAAGCTTACAATTATATTTTTTTATGACGGGTATGATACACAAAACACAGCTTTAGGATATATTGAGGTTTTCAAGAAAGCAATTGGTCTTATTGAACCATTTAAAAGTATGCCGGATTCAATTTTATATAAAACATTCACCACTGATGACAGTAAATGCAGGGTTGAGGCAGATCCTAAGCTTCTTACATGCGACAAGGAGCTTATTGAATCATTTAGAAAGTTAGGAATAGATCATTTTAAGGTAGTCCTAATGTCTCCAAGTGACTTTACATCTTTAGCACCTATTTCAAGAGGGAAAAACTCATATTTAACTATTTCAACATACCAAGGAGCCTTGAATCCTGACGCCCATAAAAGATATTTAGGGCTTGAGTTTACAAATCTATTAGGACACTCTTTGGGTTTGAGTTATGAGATGACAACTCCTTCCGCAACACTTAAAGATCCTCCAAATGGGGTTAGAAGAGCGGAGTCTTTATCAGGGAAGCCAAACTGTGCACCAGATTTGGCAACCGCAAAAGTTTGGTGGGGCAAATATGCAGGAGATACGTCTGAAACTGGATTTTTTAAAGGATGCGGGGAGAAAGACGGGTCATATTTTCCTGAAGAGCATACTCTTATGAGTACTGACCCGCAAAAAGAAAGCTATGGTCAAGTGTCTGCTGATTATTTACGGGGAGTGCTTGCATGTTTTTATGGAAATGAGGAAAAAATTACTTACCCCGCACAAAAAAATAAACAAGTAGGACTAGAAAACTGTAGTGAGTTTAAGAATCAATATCCAAATTTCTGGATTGAATAAATTATGAAAATACGTTTTAAACCTAGGTTCTTTGTCATTATGGGAAGTTTTACTGTTGTGGTTGGGCTCTTTATCTTTATAATGCTGCCCAAAAAAATCTCAATTACTTTAGTGGATAAAAAGCCTGGTGAAGACCAGTCAGTCCTTGCAGCGTCCAGTACAAATACAAACAAAGACGTTCCAGAGTTAATTGATGGAGACATAGGCGGGGAAGTAGGAGGCCCTATAGGTAGCCCAAAAGACGCAGAAAGAAGTTCAACTCAAAAAAACGGCATTGAAGCATACGAACCAGTTACAATTTCTTACACAGTTAAAGAAGGCGATACGATACAGTCTGTGGCAGAGAAATTTCATGCAGATGCTCAAACTATCGCAGATTTTCCAAATAATGGACTACAAGAACATTTAGATCTTAAAGTAGGTCAAATCTTGATTATCCCAAATGGATACATAGATGATTCTCAAAGGCCAATACTTCCCCCAATTGCACATGGTACGGGACAATTTGCTTGGCCAACAAGCGGTGGAAGAATTACCCAGTACGCGTATTCTTGGCATCCTGGAGCAATTGACATAGCAATACCATTAAGAACCCCTGTGTACGCAGCTGATGATGGAACGGTTATCCTGACACAGCAGCTAAAAACTGGTTATGGAACTCATATCATTGTAAATCATGGGGATGGGTTAACTTCACTGTATGGACATTTAACACAAATTCTTATCTCTTCCGGACAGGGAGTTCGTAAGGGAGATTTGATAGGGTACTCTGGTTCTACCGGTCACAGCACAGGGCCGCATCTCCATTTTGAGGTTCGTAGGAATGGAAAAGCAGTAGACCCTATGACTCTTCTTCCCCCCGAGGTGGGTCAACCAGCCCCAAACACTCCGGATACATTACCCTCAAATCATTTATAC
>CAZQIA010000054.1:0-7005 GCA_964593215.1 uncultured Gammaproteobacteria bacterium | reverse complement strand
ATCTATTCTCATACACAGCTTCGTGAAGAACTGAAACTCCATCTGCTTGAGTCATAAGAACTGCCCACACTCCCTGCCAGTCAGTCATAAACCCGGGGTGCGGTTCGGTTTTAATATCAGTAGGAGAAATATTTCCGGATGAATAAAATCTTGCTGAACTTCCTTTTTTTTCAACCTCAATACCTGCTTTTTCACATTCTTCTCTAAAAGCACCTAAAACAGAAAAGTCTACATCTTTAATCCAAATTTTTCCACCCGTTAGAGCACTAATCACTGCAAATGTTACAACTTCATTTCTGTCTTGAGGAAGACTAAACTCTGTCCCATGAAGACTTTCTACTCCGTCTACTTCTATTACCCTATCCATACGCTTTATCTGTGCTCCCATAGACGTCAAAAGCTCAATGAGACTGTCCACTTCAGGCTCTAAAGCTGCATTTTTAATAACAGTTTTACCCTCAGCAAGTACTGCTGAAAGCAGTAACGTCTCAGTTCCGGTGTGAGAATTTTTCTCAAATGTATACTCTGCCCCTTTCATGCCGTCTTTTGCCTGAGCATGAAAGTAGCCGTCCTCAGAGTGATATGTAACCGTAGCGCCCATTTTCTCTAAACCCGAAACAATTCTATCTATAGGACGTGCTCCTATTCTACATCCTCCGGGATTTGGAATAATAGCCTCTTTTACCCGTGCTAAAAGTGGAGCTAAAAATAAGATAGAAGTTCTAGTCTTTGCACCTGCTTCCAGAGGAATAGTATGGGTCTTTATTTCAGGAACATGAATCTCCAGAGAGTGATCTAAAACCTTCACGTCCCCGCCTATTTCCTTTACTAACTCGATCATGGTAAAAACGTCTGCAATAAGCGGAACGTTTTTAATAAAAACCTTATCAGAAGTAAGACACGCAGCCACAATTGCCTTCAGGGCTACGTTTTTAGAGCCTGAGATAGATACTTCTCCTGCAAGATCTTTTCCTCCATGAACTATGTATTTTCTCATGCGTTTACAAGGTCGTAAGAGAGCCGGTATAAATCCCCCGCTCCTAAAGTAACTATAACATTCTTACCTGAGCCGTAATTGGCAGTTATGTATTCTACCACAGGTTTACGGTATTTAGAAAAAAAATACGGCGAATATGATAGGTCACCTACTGATCTTTCATCTTTAAAGAATAACACTGATTTCCCATTTTTTTCTAGGTCATCCTTTATTTTGCGATAAAGATCTTCATAGGAAACTTCCTTTTCCCGTTTAGAGGTAAAAATAGGAAGAAAAATCACTTTATGTGCATTTTTAAACGCGGTTGTAAACTCATTTTGAAGCGCAACTGTTCTAGATAACGTGTGAGGCTGAAAAAGACAGATGATATCCTTTTTTGGATATGCGCTTTTAATTGCTGAAAGCGTTTTATCTATCTCATCTGGATGATGTGCATAATCATCTATGATAAGTGCCCCATTCTTTGTTTCCCCCACGCGTTCTTGTCTTCTTTTGGTACCCTTAAACTCTTGTATAGCCCGTGCAACTTCAGAATAAGAAACCTCCATGCTGTCTAAAAGCGCAATGACAGAAAGGGCATTTTTAGCATTATGATAACCGGGAACAGAGAGCGCAAACCCTCCCATGCTTTCACCGTCTTTTAGAACCTCAAATATACTTCCCCACCCGTTTTCTTTAAAATTCTGTATCTTAAAATCATTATTTTCCTGTTCTCCATACGTAACCACTTTTACATCTCTTCTTTTTTCTTCCAGCAGTTCTTTTACGTGCGCAACATTCTTATCATCACCGTTTAGAATTGCCATGCCATATTTTTGGATATTCTCTAAAGCAAACTTTTCAAACGCAAAACAGACCTCTTTAAGGTTTTTATACACGTCCGGGTGATCAAAATCTATATTATTTATGATTGCGTATTTAGGATGCTGATAAAAAAATTTGACGGTTCTATCCTTGTTAACATCTGAAACAAACTCATCTGCTTCTGCTACAAAGTGCTTACCGGATCCAAAGCATCCGGGATTTCCTAAGGGAAAAAGCTCACTTGTTCCTAAGGTATAGGAGGGATTTGCGCCCACTGAAAAAAGGGAGGATGCTACCATTCCGGTAATTGTTGTTTTTCCGTGACATCCTAAAATTGAAATTCCCTGAAATTCCCTATGAAACAGTGTGCCGTCCATAAAATACCCGGCCGCTTGCCCATGTGTTAAAACGGGAACGTCTTTAGATAGAGCAAAAACACATTGAGGATTTGAAAGTCCGTCATGAGCTGCTGTAGTAACAACTAAACATTCATCCGGTTTTTCCTGGAAAAAATTTTTCAGTATATCCGCGTCAAAAGAAGTGTCAAAGTAAATGTTATTTTTTAAAAGTATCTCATCAGTTAAGTATTCTTCAGATACATCAGATCCGGAAACTTCAAAACCAGCCTCTTTTGCAATAATGGCAAGTGAGGTCATCCCTACCCCTTTTATACCTACAAAATACACCCGTTTTATTAAGTTTTCCCTTATGTTTTGGGCAATTTTCATCTTCTCGTATTATATCAAGATTTCCTTTGTAAAATCATTTTTGATACAATTAACGAATGGATATTTCTAAAATTCCACTGTACACACCAAAAGAAGAAGATAAGATAGGGGAAAGACTCTATAAAACCTCTATAAGCGGTCTTTTTTATGTCTCAACCACTGTTTTTCCAGATGAGAGAGGCTCTTACAGAGAGGTTGCAATTATTCCTGACATTCAAAAAGTACTTCCTTTTAATTTTACGGTAAAACAGATTAATCATTCCCGCTCAAACAAAAATGTGCTAAGAGGAATTCATGCGGAGAGCTGGAATAAGTTTATCACGGTTACTTCAGGTTTATGTCTCTGCGTGTATACAGATATACGTCCCGAGTCGGAAACATTTTTAAAAAAAGAATACGTACTTTTAGGACACCTAGAAACTGCACTTCCGGGCTCAATGTTTGTAACGCAGGGAATTGGAAATTCATTCTTAGTACTAGATGGACCTTCTGACTATATATATGCGGTGGACGCACTCTACAGAGAACGTGATAAGTCTGGAGATTTTGCGATTTCTGCTTTTGACCCCGACATATCCATTTTATGGCCTGTAGAAAAAGATCAGGTAATTATTTCAGAAAGAGATAAAAATTCTATCTCTATACGAGAGAAATTCCCCGAGAAGTTTTAATTTAATACGAAGGCGGTATCCCCAAATAGTTAATAATATCCTTTGCTGCCTTGAAAAATATCGGAGCAGCAGTTTCTGCACCGTAAATAGACGTTTTAGGTCTGTGAACGGTAACAAGCATTGTAATTCTGGGGTCCTGAGCAGGGAAAAATCCAACAAAAGATGCAATAGTTTCATGAGGATCGTAATGTCCGGCGACAGGAATTTGCGCTGTTCCGGTTTTACCTGCAATTGAATAATGAGGCAGTTTAGTCCATTTAGCTTCTCCGTTTTCTACAGCATTTACCATAATCCACGTCATAAGCTTTGCGGTGGACTCTTTAATAACGCGTCTTTTTACTTCCGGCTTTATATCTATTTTTTTACCTTCTTCGGTAATAATCTGCTTTACTAAATATGGCTTCATGAGATTTCCGCCATCAGCTATAGTATTTACCGCAGTTATAAGCTGCAAAGGTGTCACTGAAATTCCCTGACCAAATGTGGCTGTTGCTAGGTCTACATTACTCCACGTATCCCTTAATGTACCGCTTACCTCTCCCTGCAAATCTACCCCAGTATCTTCTCCTATTCCAAACTTATTTATATAAGACAAAAGATTATCTTTTCCCAACATTCTTCCCACAAAAACCATTCCGGTGTTATCCGAATGCTGAATAACTTCAGTCATAGTTTCATTAGGATAGTATTTATCATTCCATGTTTTAATATCATACCCATCCACAGGTATTGAAGAGCTGCATATGGTACATTTTGTGTTTGGGGTAACTTTTTTTAAATCCAGAGCAGCTGACATAACTAAAACTTTAAAAGTGGAACCGGGCTCATAAAGATTTGAAATAATAGGATTTTTAAAAGATGATCCTTCAAAATCATAATAATGCTGCGGATCAAAATTAGGAACTGAGGAATTTCCTAATATCATTCCGGTTTTTGTATCCATGATAATAATACTCCCACCCTCTGCTTCGTAATTCATAACTCCTTCTTTTAGTCTTTTGTCTGCAATATATTGAATAGTTCTATCAAGTCCTAAAACTATACTTCTCCCGTCAATCTTTTTTTCTTCTCTAATGTCATTCACCACAGGGTGCCCCAGAGCATCTTTTACCACATAGAGCCTTCCATCTCTCCCGCGCATCTGTGCATCATAGTGTCCTTCCAATCCAAAAAACCCATGATCTGCTCCGTTAAGATCTTTTCCCAAAAATCCTACTAACTGTGCTGCCATAGAAGCTTCCGGATAATATCTCTCAGTTTGAACTTGAAATCCTAAACCATCCAGCTTTAGTCCATCAACTGACTGTTTTTTTTCACTGGGAAGACGCTGTGCAAGACGAACCCAAAACAAATTCTTTGATAACGCAGCGGAGATTGAAGCCTCCTCCACATCAATAATAGGAGCAAGAAGCTTTGCGTATTTATCTTTATCTGTTACAACTTTTGGATTAGCGTATAAAAGATAAGAGATTTTATTTGTTGCTAATGGAAAATTATCTGAGGTTAAAATGTCTCCCCGTATTGCAGAAAGTGTAAGCTGGTCTGAGCTCTGACTCACTTGAGCTTCTTTAAGCGTTTCTGCCTTTACAAGCTGCCAGTAGAAAAGTTTACTTATTACAAGAAAATAGAGTCCTGCAAATAGAAGGAGTATAATCCCCAAACGGAAACGAATATGGTTTTCTGACATTACACTAATTTGAGAGCGCTACAGGAATCGGAGCTTTTAAGGTTATGTCCTGAGTTTTATTTTCCACAAAGCCCATCTCTGCTGCACGGGAAGCAATACTTTCAAAAGAGGATAAAGAAAGCAGCTGAGATTTTAAGCTTACATTTTTTTCGTCTAGCTCTTTAATCTGGGCCTGAAGCCGTGACACCTCTATGCTGGTTCCTGCAATTCTATTAGAAAGATACACTTGCATTCCCTCTAATAATACAACTGTTAAAACAAGTATGACAACCAGCTTTTTCAAAGTAAAATGTTTTTTCATGTTTTTTTAAATATTCTAAGTTTTGCTGACCGTGCTCGAGGATTAGATCTTACCTCGTCTAATCCTGCAGTGACTGGTTTTTTCGTAACTACCTGTCCTAAACCTTTTTCCTCCCAGTCATCAAAAGTCCGTTTTATGATCCTATCCTCGAGCGAGTGAAACGAAATAACAGCTATTCTTCCCCCCGGCACAAGAAGAGATATTGCACCAGATAGTCCCTCCTTTAACGCTCTAATTTCGTCATTTACCTCTATTCTTAATGCCTGAAATATTTTAGTTGCCGGATGCACCTTTCCGCTTCTTCTTACTACCGCCTCAATTACCTCAACTAATCTTCCCGTTGTCGTAATTTCGCCTTTTCTTCTTTCTTCAACAATTTTTTTTGCGACTTCCAAACCCTTTTCCTCTTCCCCGTATCTTATAAAGATGTCAGAAAGCTCCTCCTGCGTGTAAGTATTTACTACCTCATACGCAGAAAGTTCCTGTCCCGTATTCATTCTCATATCCAGCTTCTCGTCCCGCTTTATGCTAAATCCTCTTCCCTGTGTGTCCAGCTGATAAGATGACACTCCCAAATCAAACAAGATTCCGGAAACTTTTTGAAATTCACCTTCTGCTATTGTTTCAATGTCTCTAAAGTTTCCTTCTTTAACCGTTAAATTTTGGTATTCTCCAAGTAACGAAACAACAAATTCTCTTGCTTTTGAATCCTGGTCTATTCCCAAAACTATTGCACCCGCATCTAAAATCCCTTTTGTGTGTCCTCCTCCACCAAGAGTCGCGTCAATATATTTTTCCCCCGGCTTAATATCTAATCCCTCTAGAGCTTCTTGAAAAAGTACACTTTTGTGAAAAAACACTATTTCTCTTCCCCCTTGTCTAATTTTCCTGCAATTCCAGCGACTGTTTTCTCAAGCTCCTCTTGGTGTTTCTCCCATGCCTCTTTATCCCAAATCTCAACAAAGCGTTCAATTCCTGCAAAAATTATGTCCTGTTTTATTTTTGCGTGTTTTCTTAAATGTTCGGTAATTATAAATCGTCCACGCGTATCTACCGTTACAAAACTTGCGTTACCAAGTAAATACCTCTGTGTTAAGCGTGCTTCCTGGTTTGTAAACGGTCTATTCTCAGATCCCTCCAATAACGTCTTCCAGTTTTTTTGGGAAACTACTATCAAATATCCTTCCAAGCCTTTTGTAATAATTAATTTCTCACCTAAAACTCTTCTGAAGTTTCTTGGAAAAGATATTTGATTTTTTGCTGATACGGTTCCTTCGAATTGTCCAATGAGCATATGTTTATATCCTTTGTTTCGTAGTCGAGGGAAAGCCTGAGTTCTTCCATTCTGTATTCACCTTGAGAATTTTTTTCATCTTTATATTCTTCGAGAGTCAAAAATATCATCCTACTTTTTCCTACTTTCTCCTACCTTTTTCTATTCTTACACCGTGAAAAGTGCCTGTCAAGAGGAAACTGAGGTTTTTATGGTTTAAAAAAACAAAAAAACACTACATGTAGAAAATTGCGTGAAAAATGAACTGTGGAAAATTAGAGGGAAATTTTTGTAGTTACTTCTCCTACCTCACCGTTTGCAAAATTAACTCTTATAGCAACAGAAATGTCAGAGACTACATTATCATATTTACAAACGTTTTTGGAGCATGTTCCCAGCTCTAGATCTCTAGAAATTTCTTTGACGCCTGATTTTACTTCTATTGGGCTTCCTGAAACTCCTTTAGGCACAACTGCATCTTCCCCTTCATCAGTAACTTTGGCATCATAAGAAAGGTCATATTCAACGGAAGCTATACCATCAA
>CAZQIA010000053.1:0-7023 GCA_964593215.1 uncultured Gammaproteobacteria bacterium | reverse complement strand
CTTGAGGGGAAATTAGCGAATTCTGAGAGATCCGGGGTTGTGTTTCCTAAACAAAGCGACTACAGTTTGGGTGCAGCAAATTTCTTAGGAGTAAGGTACATTGTCCATAAAATTTCTGACGGTCAAAATGTCTGGGAGTTTCCGTTTTGGAAATACGATCCTAAAAGCATAATATTGCGTTTTGATGATAAAGCCTATCAAGTTCTTGAGAATACAAATGCTTTTCCGAGGGCGTTTTTAGTAAAAAATCTTATCGTTGAAAGAAGTGATAAAAAAATACTATCAAAAATGTTTAGTACACAAACAAACCTTAAGGATACTGCAATCATTGAAGAGCCGGTTTTAACAGCAACAAACAACGGAGGTAGTGCTGAGATTAAAGTATACACTCCAAACCGTATAGAGATAGAGACCGTTACAAGCTCTTCTTCCTTTCTTGTTCTAACAGATTCATATTACCCTGGGTGGGAAGCAACCGTTGATGGAAGAGATGTTCATATTTTTAGGACAGATTATGCATTTAGAGGTATTGAAGTTTCCAAAGGAAAGCATCTTGTTGTTTTTAGGTATTTCCCTCAAAGCTTTAGAAATGGTTTATACATTGCTATAATTGGACTCATAGGTGTGATATTTTTCCTTTTATCTTCATTTATAAAACACAAAAAATGACCACATTATCAATAGTTATTCTTACCTATAATTCAGATGAAGTTCTTGAAGATTGCCTAAAAAGCATCTCAGAATTTGGAGACGAAGTAGTAATAATAGACTCTTTTTCTACTGATAAAACTTTAAGTATTGCAAAAAAATTTCATGCAAAGATATATCAGAATAAGCAGTTGAGTTTTTCTGAGCAGAGAAATATAGGTAAAAGTAAATCAAATTCTGAGTGGATATTGTATCTTGATTCTGATGAAAGAGTTACTGAGGAGTTTAAAAAAGAAGTAAATCAAATAATTTCTTCCCACGATAAAGAATCAAATATAGCAGGGTACTTTGTTAAGAGAAAGACTTTTTATCTAAATAAAGATTGGGGTTTTCAAGACAAGGTGCAGAGGCTTTTTATAAAAGACAGGCTGCAGGAGTGGTACGGAAAAGTTCACGAAACACCAAAAGTGTCTGGAGAGTTTAGTGAAATTAATACTCCTATCCTTCACTTTACGCACAGAAGCCTTGAACAGATGGTTGAGAAAACAAATATGTGGTCAGAAATTGAAGCTAAATTACGTTACGATACAGATCATCCTAAAATGTTCTGGTGGAGATTTCCAAGAGTTATGATCACAGGGTTTTTAAGATCTTATATCAAAGAAGGCAGTTTTAAAAACGGAACGGAAGGGTTAATTGAATCTTTGTTTCAGGCGTTTTCAATGTTTATTACATATGCAAAATTGTGGGAGTTGCAGAAGAAAAAATAATTATCTTTGAAACCATCCTGAGATTTCATGAAGAGTAAGTTTCTTTTTTGCAAATCTAAACAAATACACAATTTCAATAATTCCCAAAGAGGAAACGATCAAAATTACTATAAACCAATTTCTTTGGCCATTTGTTGCTGATCTCCACAATGCAATTCCTTTCCAAAAAATTGACCATGCAAGAAGAACTAAAACCACGATTTGGTTATTTCCCGGAAAGAACACGCCTAAGTTCATATCATTACTCTAGCATAGCTTTTTTTAACATGCAAGAGTTGATACAATTATGCAATGAGAATAGGAATCTTTGATCCGTACCTTGATGATGGAGGCGGAGGGGAAAAATACATGATGACCATAGCTGAAGTACTGGCAAAAAAGCATAGCGTTTCAGTTTTCTGGAATAACAGGCAAGATTTTGAGATAGTAAAAAAGAGATTTAATCTGGATCTAGATTCAGTTTCACTAGAGAAAAACATCTTTTCACCGGATGTTTCCATGCTTTCTAGACTCATAAAATCAAAAAGCTATGACAGAATAATAATTCTTTCAGATGGAAGCCTTCCTCTTGTGCGTTCCAAGCTATTTATTCATTTTCAGCGTCCGTTGGAGCATGTTAAGCTAAGTTTTTTTTCAAACCTGAAAAAAAAACGTGTCTCTTCCTTTTTTTGTAACTCTCAATTTACAAAAAGGTATATAGATAAAACTTTTCATATAAATTCTTCAGTCCTATATCCTCCAGTTAAAATTCCAAGCATAAATGTTAAAAAAGAAAATATTATTCTTCACGTTGGTAGGTTTAGAGTTGTAGATAAAACCGTTGGGGTCAGGGATTTTAAGAAGCAATTTGTTATGCTTCAAACATTTAAAGATATGGTTGAACAGGGTTTAAAGGGATGGAAGTTTATTCTTGCAGTAAGTGTTTTGGATAAAGATCAAAAAGACTTTCAAGAAATGAAAGATTTTGCAAAAAACTCTCCGATAGAATTTGTAGTCAATAAAACAAACAAAGAAATTTGGGAGTGGTATGGAAAAGCAAAAATATATTGGCATGCTTCCGGATTTGGTGAAAATCTAGAGATTAATCCTGAATATGCAGAACATTTTGGGATATCTACAGTAGAGGCTATGGGAGCCGGGGTAGTGCCGGTTGTTATTAATGCTGGAGGTCAAACAGAAATTGTGGAAAACGGTAAAACAGGTTATACATGGAATACGCTGGAAGAGTTTAAGGAAAAAACTTTGAAACTAACAAGATCAGAAACGTTATGGAAAGAACTTTCTCTTGCAGCAAAGAAATCATCTAAAAAATTCTCAATGAAAGAATTTGAACAAAATGTGCTTGGCATGATAACTAAATGAGAAAGACTCTTCCCTTACTAATACTTTTATTGAGCGTTGGCGTTTTTTTCTATCAGTTCTTCCTTTTTGGTAAACTACCAATACCCTCAGATACTATAGTCGGACTATATTATCCTTTCAGGGATATTTACAGCAAAACAAACCCAAATGGGCTCCCCTATAAAAATTTTCTTATTACAGATCCGGTTAGACAGCAATACATTTGGAAATATCTTTCTATTAATCAGGAGAAACAATTACAGTTGCCTGTTTGGAATCCATACGAAATGGCCGGAACTCCACTGCTTGCTAATTTCCAAAGCAGTCCGTTTTATCCACTTAATTTTATTTTGTTCATTAAGCCATTTTCAATTTCTTGGTCCTTATTTATATTTTTACAGCCAATTTTAGCGGGAATATTTCTTTATTTATTTCTTAAGTATCTTAGATTAAGTAACTGGGCGGCTCTATCTGGAAGTGTAGTATGGATATTTTCAGGTTTTTTTATTGCATGGATGGAGTGGGGCATAGTTGTACACACTGTATTATGGCTTCCTCTTATTTTATTAAGCATTGAAAAGGGATTTATAAAAAAAGACATAAAGTGGAAGCTTCTTTTTATCTTCTCATTATCATCCAGTTTGCTTGCTGGTCACTTACAAACATTTTCTTACGTAGCAACTTTTTCAGCAACTTATTTTATATCAAAAGTTTTTTTTATTAAAGAAAAAAAGAAAATAATAGGATCTTTTATTTTTGATACTGCATTAGTTTTTTTAATTACAGTTTTTCAGTGGTTTCCAACTTTACAGTTTATATTACGCTCAAATAGATTTTCAGATCAGTCCTACACACAGCCTGGTTGGTTTATTCCATGGCAGAACTTAATTCAGTTTATAGCTCCTGATTTTTTTGGAAATCCCTCAACTTTAAATTATTATGGAGTATGGAATTACGCGGAGTTTATTGGGTACATTGGTGTTCTTCCTTTAATCCTTGTTTTGTATGCACTGTTTGAAAGACGAGACAAGAAGACGTATTTTTTTAGCATTTCTCTTTTTATATCTTTACTGTTTTCTCTGCCTACGCTAATTTCCTCAGCTCCCTATATTTTACATATTCCTTTCTTGTCAACAGCACAACCCACAAGATTACTATCTGTTTCGTGTTTTTCTCTTGCCGTTTTGTTCGCACTGGGACTTGATTATTTTTTACAGAAAAGATCTAGAATTTGGATTCCCGTAAGCCTTATGTGTTTAATCTTAATTGCCTCTTGGATTTATGTAGATATAAACATCTTCGGGATTAATTCGCGAGATATTCTCACCTCAAAGAACAACCTGAAGCTCCCAACTATTTTATTTGTAATTTCTGCAATAATTTTATTTTCAATTCAGTTTTATAAAAAAAAGAAATTTATAAATGTTCTTGTTTGCATCATTTTATTAGTTATTTTGTTTGACCTTACTAGGTTTGGTTGGAAATTTACCCCGTTTACGAAATCAGAATATCTATTCCCAAACACACCCGTTTTGGAGTTTTTACAAAGACAAAAAGGTGTATTTAGGATTGCATCAACAGACAGCAGAATTTTTCCTCCAAATTTTTCCGCCATGTATGGACTGGAGTCTATTGAAGGATATGATCCGTTGTATTTATTTAGTTATTCCCAATTTATTGCCTCAAATGAAAGATCAGACCATACTATAAACCCACCTTTTGGATTTAATAGAATTATTACACCGAGAAATTTGAATTCCCAAATAATTGATTTTCTAAACGTAAAATATGTTCTTTCCTTAACAGAAATCAATAGTAATAAATTTAAAAAAGTTTATGAATATGGTGAAACAAAAATATATGAGAATACCAAAGTTATGCCAAGAGTTTTCTTTGTAGAGAAATTAATCCAAAGAAGAGACGTACAAGAAGCAGTAAGAGAGATTTATTCAAATGATCTTTCAAAAGTTGCGGTATCTGCTGTTTCTGGAAGCAATAGCTTACATTCAGTTGGAACTGTGAAGATTTTATCTTATACTCCAAATAAAATTATTCTTGAGACAAACAATAAGAAAGAGGGATATCTTGTTTCTTCTGACATATACTACCCCTCAACGCATGTTACAATTGATGGAAAAGACAGCACAGTCGGTCTATTTCCCTTAAATATTGCGTTTAGAGGAATATTTGTGCCTGCAGGAAATCACAAAATTACGTTTGAACATGTCCTATTTTAATTAAGTAAAAAAATGAAAATTGAAATAATTATTCCTAACTATAATGGATTTGAGCTTATTAAAAAAAATCTTCCTGATGTGATTGAGTCTTTAAGAAATTATAAAAATTCACTTATTACAGTTGTGGATGATGCTTCAAAAAGAGAAGAACAAGAGCTTTTGTCTGATTACATATCCAAACTACAAGAAAAATCTTCAATAAAAATACAGCTTATGCTTTTTCAAGAGAATAAGGGATTTTCCTCCAATGTAAACCGAGCCGCTATGAAGTCGGAAGCTGATATTATTGTTCTTTTAAATACAGACGTAAACCCCAGCAAGGACTTTTTGCAAACTCTCTTGCCTCATTTTAAAGATGAAAAAATGTTTGGTGTTGGTTGTATGGATGAAAGCATTGAAGATAGGACAGTTTTAAGAGGTAGAGGTCTTGCAAAATGGGAAAAGGGATTTCTTGTTCATTCAAAAGGAGAAGTTGATAAAACTGACACTTTTTGGGTTTCAGGAGGGAGTAGCGCCTTCAGCAGAGTACTATTTCAAAAACTTGGTGGACTAGACTCGTTATATGACCCATTTTACTGGGAAGACATAGATTTGTCATATAGAGCACAAAAAGCCGGATATAAAGTCCTTTTTGAGCCAAAGAGTGTTGTAGTGCACATTCATAAGAAAGGATCCATTAAGAAACATTATAAAGACGAGGTGATAAAATCATATGCAATGAGAAACCAATTTACGTTTATATGGAAAAACATAACGGATTCAGGACTTCTGCTAAATCATCTAATTTTCTTACCATATTACCTCTTAACAGCGGTTGTTAGATTTGATAAGATTTTTCTTAAGGGTTTTTTTCTTGCTATTTTAAGGCTGCCTGATATAATAAGTCGTCGTAGTAAGCAAAAAAAGTTTTATATCCTAAAGGATAGACAGATTATTAAAAACTGAGTACGAATTTATGAAGCTATCTATTATCATTCCTGCATATAATGAAGAAAAAACAATCAGTGAAATTCTTAAACGTGTACATGATGTTGATTTAGGCGAAGTGAGAAAAGAAGTGATTGTAGTAGATGATGGTTCAAAAGATAAAACCTTAACTTTTGCGCAGGAGTTTTCAAAAAATAACAAAGAAGTAAGAGTTATAGAACACAAAAGAAATAAAGGTAAGGGTTCAGCAGTTGCAACCGGAATAAAAGAGGCTACAGGAGACGTATTGATAATTCAAGATGCGGATCTAGAATATGACCCGCAAGATATCCCTAGGTTAGTAAATCCTATCATACAGAAAAAGAATAGAGTTGTTTACGGTACTAGGCTTCGCAAGAGTCCTGTTCTATTTGGAAAAAATAAAACACCTCTGCTGCTCCATTTTTTCGGAAATAAATTTCTTAGTATTATTACTTCTATTTTGTATGGGGCAAAAGTAACGGATATGGAGACATGCTATAAAGCATTTGATAAAAATGTTTTAAATGGTGTGAAATTGAAATCTAGATCTTTTAATTTTGAGCCTGAAATTACTGCAAAAATTTTAAAAAAAGGGATTAAAATTTTAGAACTTGATATAAAAACAAAGCCAAGAGGCTGGGATGAAGGGAAAAAATTGCATACTTTTAGAGATGGGAGCATTGCCCTCTGGACACTTCTTAAATATAGGTTTGTAGATTAAGTTTATATTCTCACAAACACATGAAGAAAAAAATCTTTCAATATCTTCCTTTGTTTATAATCATCGTTTTTGGATTATCCCTTCGAACTTTATTTCTAAATGTAGTCCCACCGTCTCTTAATGAGGATGAAGCGGCACTAGGCTACAACGCTTTTTCTTTGTTAAAAACAGGCGCAGATGAGCATGGCAGATTTTTGCCGCTAGCTCTTGAGTCGTTTGGGGACTGGAAGCTTCCTGTTTATTCATACGTGGATACGATATTTGTTGCATTTATGGGGTTGTCAGAGCTTTCAGTTCGTTTGCCAAGTATACTTTCGGGGATTCTAGGGATAGGTTTAATTTACTTTATTACGCAAAA
>CAZQIA010000052.1:0-7153 GCA_964593215.1 uncultured Gammaproteobacteria bacterium | reverse complement strand
AGGAGTAAAATGGTTATAACTTGCAAGAACTACTTCAGGTTCAGCTCCATTGTTGGCAACCAAAAAGTATAAAGGAGACTTTTCAAACAAAGGATAGTAAATTGACAGTTGATCTACCTGGTTTTGCGACATATCTAGCCTTACTATTTCTGCAGGAGTGCTATCAGCGGGTGTTAAATTTGTATTAACTATATTAAAATAGGAAAATTTAACATCACCAAGATTTATATCTGATCTGTCTGCCCCAAGTGAATCAATAAAGTCTGTCGCCTTTTTTTGAATATTTTCCTGATCTTGAACAGATACTCTGGAAAGAGCATAAAGAGGGTTTGTTGCAAAGTCTGATTCAACAGCAAAATTAAATGAGTTTATGTTATATGTCAGAACATTATTTTTACCAGATTTTGTCCACTTATAGACAGATGAGGAAATAAGCTGCTGATTTAGCGTATAATCAAGGTTGCTTGCTTTATTTTTTGCATTTGAGAGCGCAGTAATACTCACCGGATTTTTCTTTAATTCATAAACTTTTATTCTGTCAGGAAACCCTGGTAGTGCTCCCGAAACAGTATTTATGCTAAACACGGGAGTGGAATCTATAGATTTTGGAAACGTAATGCTTTGGATAGGTCCAAATTTTTGATCCGGTGGGGCAACCGGTGCTGGGAAAAACATATTCTTAATAAAAGTACCGCCTTTAAAAACGAAAAAAGCAATTAGAGCAAGGACTACAGCAGCAGCCCCTATTTTTAAAAAGATTCGCGTTTCTTTAGTAACTTGTGCTAGGGTAGACATAAGAAGATATGGGTATATTGAGTATATGAAAAGATTTCGATAAAATGCAAGATATGGTACGTGTGCGTTTTGCTCCTAGTCCAACCGGAATTCCTCATGTGGGAAACATAAGAACAGCGCTTTTTGATTATTGTTTTGCAAAATCTCAAAAAGGCGTATTTATCTTGAGGATTGAAGATACTGATCAGGCACGGTTGGTTGAGGGTGCTGTTGATAAAATAAAAGAATCTCTTTCTTGGTTGGGTGCGTCATGGGATGAATTTGTTGTCCAGTCTGAACGTTTAGATCATTATAAAAACTACGCTTTAGAACTTGTTAAAACAGGAAAGGCACGGGAAGAGGATGGTGCAATTCGTTTTATTGTGCCTAAAACTGGTACTACTTCCTGGATTGACGCAGTTGGAAACAAAGAAATTTCGTTTCAGAATAAGGATATTGAGGATTTTATCATCCTTAAAAAGGATGGTTTTCCCACATATCACCTTGCAAATGTTATAGACGATCACCTTATGGACATAACTCACGTTATTCGGGGGGAAGACTGGATACCTTCAGGTCCAAAACACATAATGCTTTATGAAGCCTTTTCTTGGAAGCCTCCAGTATTTGCACACGTTCCCAACGTAATGGGAACAGATGGTAAAAAACTTTCAAAAAGAAAAGGTGCAAAATCTGTTCTAGATTTTAAAACTGAAGGATATCTTCCAGAAGCTTTGTTTAACTATCTAATGCTTCTTGGGTGGTCTCCTAAGGATGACAGGGAGATTTTACCTAAGAAAGTTATTGAAGATGAATTTAAGCTGGAAAATATTAATGTTGCCCCTGCTATCTTTGATGAAAAAAAGCTTCTTTGGTTAAACGGAGAATACATAAGGCAATTATCAGATGAGGATTTGGAGAAAAGACTTCTGGAATTTGATCCAAAAATTTCTTCGATTAAAAAATTTGAGCAATATATTTCACTTGCGAAGACGAGAATGAAGACACTTGCAGACTTTGAAACTCTTTTAACATATGATGTGAAGGTTGAATTTACAAAAGAACAAAAAAATCTTGCAAAGCTTCTGATTAAAAACTATAAAGAAATTGAAACTTGGAATAGAGATGAAATACTGAAAGCTAGTTTTCAGGCAAGAGATGAATCAAAAAGTAGCACAAAAGATTTATACCTAGTTTTAACCGGAAAATCTCAAGGATTGCCGCTTGCTGAAAAATTAGAAATTGAAGGAAGAGAGCAGACAGTGTCATTATTGGAAAAAATATAAACATGAAAAAGAAGACTGCCCGTACAATTTCTTTCCTTCTTCACCCGTCTTTCGTAGGTATTATTGCAACTTTTTTGATTTCTTATAAAAACACATCGGATATTCTTCAGTCACTGGAATGGTCTGTGGTTGCAACACTTTTTGCGTCTGCAATTTTTGGATTTGAATATTATGGTGTAAAAAAGGGATATTTTTCAAATTTTGATGTGTCCCGCCGTAAGCAGCGTGCACCACTTTTTATTTTCGTGATCACCATGCTTATCCTTTTCATATTCATGCTCCTCGTGTTAAAAGGTCCATTTCAGCTTATTATTGGAGCCACATGTCTTGCTGCAAGTTTGGTAGTTTTTGCATTTGTAAATCTAAGAATTAAAGCGTCCATTCATGTTGCAGGTATGGCTTCTTTTCTATTGTCTATGGGTATAATTTTTGGCGGATATGTTTACCTAGCCTTGCTTCTCGTACCGCTTATTGCGTGGGCCAGAGTAAGAATTCACAGACATACAATTCCTGAAGTAATAATTGGAGGGACATTAGGAATTTTTTTGACCCTCGTTTCATATCTTGTGATACAATATTTACACTAAATTATGAAACTTTTAATGTCATTTAAATACGCAATTGAAGGAGTTATTTTTGCTGTAGAGCACAATCAAAACATAAGAATTCATATTTACGCAGCAGTTTTAGTGGTTGCAGCTAGCGTATTTTTTGATGTAACACCATTTGAAATGGGAATTTTGGGCGTAATGATTCTTCTAGTTATCTCAACAGAAATGATTAATACATCTTTAGAGGAAATGACCAACCTAATAACGAAAGAGCATAGAAAAGAGGCTAAAATTGCAAAAGACGTCGGTGCGGGAATGGTTTTAGTTACTACATGCGGATCGGTAGTGGTAGGAATTCTTATTTTTCTTCCTTATATCCTCAAGTATTTTAAGCTGCATTAATTTCCGGATTCGGAAGATTTAGAATGTGCGGTAGTTAAAACAAGAATTTCAGAAAATTTCTTAACAAATTTCTTTGCGTGATCCTTACTCATTCCTATGCGGCTTACTACCTGATACTGATTAGGCGCGCCCGCTTTTTGGCAAACATCTATTATTACACCGTCCTCATTCACATTCATAAAAATCATGTCAGTGTAGAGGACTGGAATATTGGGAACATTAACTTGTATATTTTGGCTTTCTTCTTTTGCCATAAAATCACCTCCTTATAATACTTTAGAACCGGCAGGAACTTCTTTTTCTGGATGAAGTAAAACCGGAGCTCCATTATCATCTGCCGCAAGAATCATTCCCTGACTTTCAACCCCCCTAAACACCTTAGGTTCTAAGTTGGTTAATACCGGGATTTGTTTTCCTATAAAATATTCAGGGTTTAAAAATTCTCTAATAGCAGTAAGAACGGTTCTTTTTTCATCACCGAAATCAATAGTCAGTTTTATAAGTTTGTCAGTGTCGGCAACCGCATCAGACTCTATAACTGTTCCTATTTTTATTTCTAATTTTTTGAAATCAGCAATATCTACCATGAGGGATATTCTATCATATTTGGAAAGATGGTATACTCAAATGGCATATGGAAAAAGTAGAGTATGGGTTTAAACATTATTTTCTCAAAAACCATATAATAGCGGCTCTTCTCTTGGTTATAGCTGGTTGGTTTCTCATCCAAATAAAGGGAATTCTCATTTTGTTTTTTATCTCCTATATCCTTATGGTTTCTTTGGTTCCCTACGTGAAGTTCATGACATCCCATAAGGTTCCAAGGCCTATTGCTGCAGCTCTTGTCTATCTTGCAGCTCTTCTAGCTATTATTCTTCTTGTTGTCCCGCTCATTCCTTTTTTCTCAACCCAGATCCAATCGTTAATCCACTCATTTCCTCAGTACTTAGATGAGATCTTAAAAGTTCTTGGGATTGAGATAGGTCAATCTCAGGTTCAGTCTTTTATTATTTCCCAGCTCAATTCTATAGGGTCGTCAGCGTTTGCAGTGACCGGGGCAATTGTGGGTACAATCTTTTCTACATTCTTGGTTTTTGTTATCAGTTTTTACCTGATGCTTGATTATGAACGGCTTAAAAAAGAGATAACATATTTTTTTCCTAAACATCAGAAAGAAAAGGTAATAGACATTGTCCACCAAGTAGAGGATAAATTAGGATCATGGTTTAGAGGACAATTAGTTTTATGTTTCAGCATTGGCCTTTGTACATGGGTTGCGCTGGCACTTATAAATTTTCCCTTTGCACTGCCCCTAGCCTTACTAGCAGGTATGCTTGAAATTGTTCCCACCATTGGTCCAATTCTTTCCGCAATTCCTGCGGTTATTGTTGCGCTTTCTATCTCTCCCGGACTTGCAGTAATTATTGTTCTTATATATATAGGAATTCAGATGTTAGAAAATAACGTTCTTGTTCCTAAAATTATGCAGAGAGCTGTGGGGTTAAACCCGATTTTAGTTATTCTTGCAATTAGCATATGCGCTACAATGCTGGGAATTTTAGGTGCACTTTTATCTGTTCCATTTGCAACGTTACTTATAATTATTATAAAAAATTTAAAAGGTGAGGAAAACTAATTCTTCCACTTGAAACTCATAAAAAGTTTTTTTATAATGAAATTCATTATATGAGCTTTCTTTGAATTCGCAAGCGAATATAATGACCCTAAGCTAACCTGCCTCTTACTGCTACTGCCCCAATATACTTCTGCCTGAAAATCATGGAAGTATCAAAAGTCACGGTAGACCTTAAAAAAAGAGTAGTCACAAGAGGTGACAGAACAATTAAATTATCCCCAAGAGAAGTTAATCTTCTTTCCTATCTTATTCACAATAAGAATACTGTAGTTGACAGGAAAAAACTTTTAAGAAATATTTGGAATTACGCTCCAGACATTGACACACGTGTAGTAGATGTTTATGTAGGATATTTAAGAAAAAAAATTGACTCGGGTTTTTCTAAAAAACTTATTTACTCCGTTAGAGGCTTAGGATACATCTTCAAAGACTAATTTCCCCAAAAGAAAACGAGCAAGACAACTTACCTTGCTCGTTTCCGGTTTCGAAACCAAATCAAAAAACTACATTCCTGTAGCTGGTGGTGTACCTCCACCCATATCTCCACCTGCTGGTGCTGGTGGTGTTGTTGGGGTTGGTTCAGGTGCTGGCATTCCTCCACCCATATCTCCACCTGCTGGTGCTGGTGGTGTTGTTGGGGTTGGTTCAGGTGCTGGCATTCCTCCACCCATATCTCCACCTGCTGGTGCTGGTGGTGTTGGTGTTGGATTTGGCATTCCTCCAGGATTTTGTGGGTTATTGTCCATGTATATACTTCACCTCCAATCTTTAAAAGAAAAAGATGGTTTTTACACCATCAGTTTATTTAATTTGTATCATTGTTGCATAATTTGTTTTCTTGTGCAATATCTCTCATGTGTTTCTTACAAGATTATTTTTCCGTTCTAAGTCTTTCAGAAATTACATTAATTACGTTTTGTGTCTTTGGGTCTGGAAGAAGTTCGTAAGATTTATTAGCATAGGCTAGTGCTTCATTCAATTTCCCTAAATCATAATTAGCTAAAGATTTAGTGAGCCAAAGCTTTGCGGACAGAGGATACTTTTTAAGTGCCGTATCTAAAAATACATTTGCCTCCAAAGGTTTTCCTGAAAGAACCAGTACCCTGCTAATATTTTCATAAATTGGGAGTCTGTCGCTTCTTTTTAATGCCTCAGCATAATAATAGTAGGCATGTTGATAGTTCTTTTTTTGTTCTTCCAATACACCAAAATTATTTATCGCGATCCATAAATCTGGATTAAGCTGCAGTGCTTTTCTAAAATGTTCTTCTGCTTTTGTGAGGTTTCCCATTTTGAAATATTCGTCACCTAGATTATTTTCCAGTAGTGGACTTTTAGAGACTTCAGAATCTGTTGAGTAAAGTGTTTCTGCGTCTTTCCACTGTAAATTTCTTGCGTATGTTCTTACAGAGGCGCATAGAATAATTAATATGGCAACACATATGTATGCATTTTTACTTAATTTTATTTGAATATATTTTTTTCCAAATGTTTCTATTCCTACCCCCATTATTCCAAGTATTCCGACAGAAGAAAAATAAAACCAGCGGGTTGCAACAGTTGCGTCAAGCGCAACAAGCTGTATATGAGGAAGAAGCCCTAGAAAAAACCAAAGTGTAAAGAATAAGTAAACTTTTTTTTCTTTTAATTTTTTTTTAAAAAAGAAAAAAACGCTACCAGTCAAAACTCCAATAAAACTTAGATCAAAAATCAATGGGAGTAAAAATGTTTTTGCTTGAAAATTTTTTACAATCCATTGTTGGTTAAATGCAAGAACGTCAGGGTAAAAAAACGTTTTTACGTAATAAAAAAAAATAATAGGAATATGTTTTAATCTTTCAGTAAAAATTACCTTAGCAAGAGGAGGAGGTTCAATCCAAAAAACTTCAGTACCCTTTGAAAAAAATCTTAACAGTATGTAAAAAATGATAACAAAGAATTCTAAAATGAAAATATTTTTTAACATTTTTTTGTTAAATATAAAATGATATGTGAATAAAATAATGACAAATAAAATTCCCGCTTCTTTCGAAAGGAGAGAGAGGAATAGAAGGGATGAAATTACTGCTAACAATTTCCATGAGATGATTTTTTTAATACTCAGAAGAAGCGCTAGCATCCCAAATAAAAAAAATAAGACTTCTTGAATGTTAGAGACATATGAGACAACCTCTTGGTTTATTGGGTGAACTAAAAAAAGAATTCCCAAAAATAACGCTGTACTTTTTTTAAAGAATTTTGAGAAAAATAAAAACATCAAAAAAGAGTTTAAGCATGAAAGAAGAATTTGTAGGAAGTGAAAAATAAATGGATGTATGCCAAAAAGCATTCGAAGCGTGTAGAAGTAGAGAAGCATAAGTGGCTTGTAGTACCCGGAAAGAAAAGAGTTTTGGGAGTCTAGAACTGCATGATGGTAAAAAAATACCTTTGGAAGACCTGCAAAAGAGTCAACAAGTGCATAATTATAGAGCTGTTCCTTGTCGTCTCCTACAAATCCTGAAAAT
>CAZQIA010000051.1:0-7156 GCA_964593215.1 uncultured Gammaproteobacteria bacterium | reverse complement strand
AGCCTGGTCTTGAATAGGGGTAGGAAGATTGTATCCTTTACTTAAAATGTTTCTTTTCAACTCTTCCCTAATAGGAAATGTTTCAAACGTGTGCTTTGGCACAAATTGCTCATCTATTTGAATCTCAACCTTTGCCTCAATTAAATGCATGGGGTTAAATATTTGCTTGTTTCGTTTAGGCCTATTTTGAAAATGCGCACGCAAAGATCCACTTCTGTGCGTATTACCATTTGAAGCGTAAGATTTTGAAAACCTAGATGAATATTTTCCTCTACTATTTCTTGTGTATGTCATATGTAGCTGCAACAGAATAAAATCTCAAATATTGAAGTAACGGAGAAGAACAAAGAAGTTTATTAAATGAAGTTCCTTTTTTCTCTGAATCCAATCAGTAAGTAAATTTATTAAAAATGCAGCTTAGAGCAGTATAGCAGAAACAAGAAGGTAAGTCAATACTACTATAGGATTCTAACGACATTTTAAACACTTTGCATGAAGTCTCTATTTTGACTAACAAAGTATTGTGTTGTCTTAGAAAGGGATAACTTTTCCAGTTCTTTAAAGGAAAAAAACTGCAGAAGATGTCCTTCGCCACGCTCAATACTATTTACCTGATTATCTGTAAGTCGTGCAAAGTATAAATACGTTTCTTCTCCCCCCAAAGAAGTTGAGGATATAACCTCCACATCAGCTAAAGTAACGCTTGTTACTGATTTAACTTTTTTAATAATAGCCTGCTGGAAGGATTCATTTTTAGACTTTTCTCCCCCAATAAATCTCCATGTATGGTCACGTGTTACATAAGGACTGTTAAACAACAGAGGATCTGTTTCAAAAAGCATAAGAAGAATTTTCCCTTTGTAGGTTAAGAGTATGAGGCTTTTTTCTTCTTTATTCACTTCTTCCAGTATAACACAAAACTAGAGGATAAATTTGTGAAAAAGAAACTCTTACGCTATACTACTCGTATGGACAATAATGATAAGTTTGAAATTGAAGATATAAAAATTGGCAGCGGCCCCGAGGTAAAAGCTGGGGATACAGTTTCCGTACACTATACTGGGTGGCTTACTGACGGTAAAAAGTTTGATTCTTCACTGGACAGAAATGAGCCGTTTGAAACAAAAATTGGAGTAGGACACGTGATAAGAGGATGGGACATGGGAATTCTGCATATGAAAAAAGGTGGGAAAAGAAAACTTACTATACCGTATGAATATGGATACGGCGAAATAGGGGCTGAGCCCTTAATCCCTGGCTTTTCTACGTTAATTTTTGAAGTGGAGCTACTGGATATTAAGTAGTCAACTTGACATTTTTTACTCAAGAGTATACGCTAGATTTATGGTAAGAGTTATTTCCAAAAAATCAGGAGCAAGCAGATTTAGCGGATTTGTATGGTCTCCAGAGTTTGGTGCAACAATTATCTCCATACTTGTTCTTATTGCAATTCCCGTAACAGTTCTTTTGACCTCCAAACAACAGGACATACGCCAGAGAGCTTCAAACGTTAATAAAACTGCGGTTATTTCTATCTCTCCTTCTACTGGCACCTTTAAAATAAACCAGGAATTTTCAGTAAATCTTGAGGTTAATGGAGGAAGCCAAGCATTAGACTCTGTTAAGGCAAATGTAGCTGTTTCTCCAAATCTAAAAATTATATCTCTTTCTGTTACCCCAAGTTCTTCAAACGGGTGTTCGTTTACTTTTCCTAACGAACAAAACGCACCCAGCATCAACAACCCTTCATTTGAGGGAATTCTTCCTACAACCCCAACTACATCCTGTACGCTTTACACAATGACTCTTTTACCAACTACAACAGGGGAAGCATCAATTACTATTTCCAATGCAGAGGCAACATCTCCTAACTCAGCAAATGAAAATGTCATAGAAAATGTCATGGGAGCTTCTCTTACCATTACTCAGTAGAGAATTTAATACCCCAATTGTTTATAAACGTCCTGCTGCATTTTAAGTGTATTTTGTATTTGAGAAAATATCTGGACAGTTAATATGATACTGACCGTAAGTGAGGCTAGTGTCAGCCCAATACCAATATAGCCTATTACTTTTGATTTTGAATCCGGTTGAGTTATATATCTTACCGCCGGAACAAGTCCGAATGGAGGAAAAAAAACACAAAACAAATAAAAAGATATTTGTTTTACGGCTGAGGTTGAAAGCGGTCTTCTTTTTAACTTTTTACCGCAGTTTGGGCAGAAAAAGTAAGCATCTATCACGGGAAAACTACAAGAAGAACACGGAAGAAGGGGTTTTCCCACATTTTGGGATTGATCTAAAAAATCTATCATATCCTAATACAACTGAATAAATGCACCGCTTGAAACCTCAAACCAGTATAGGGGCCCATCGGTTTTGTCTTCATTTAAAGTTTTTATAACAAGAAGGTTAGCTCCTGCCCATCCTGTCGCTTCTTTAAATTGAAATGGAAATTTTTTCTCATTAAAAAGCATTCCAACGTCTAATGCTTTTTCTGAATCCGAAAAACTTTCCCCTGAAGTTTTTAAAAGAATATCACTCTTTCCACCATTTCTTACACGCTCTAAAAATACATACTCATTCCCAGGATCCCATGAATTTCCAGGAAGAGAAATTTTAGAATTTATATCCTCCGTTTCTCTAAAAATTTCAGTTCCATCTGATAATACCATTACATACTCTATTTCATTACCCGTAGCATTTTTTTTGAGTGTAATAAACTGCTTCCCATCTACAGAGTACGCCTTTTCTTCTTTTTCCTGAGCAAATGCATTTTCCTGAGATGATATTTTTGAAACAGGTGATGAAAAATCAGCTTCTTTTTTTCCTGTTTTGCTTTTTATAAGGTACCAGCCGGAAAAAGAGACAATTAAAAGAAGAAATAGGATCGAAACCTTTCTTTTCATATTATCTAGTGTATAGCAAGCGGAGTTAACGTGTCAAAGATGAATCTTTAATGGAGAATGTTAAAAAGCGGATAAATTTCCCAAATGCTATCTGTATACACCATGTTTACAATAACTCCCAAAATAATAAGAGCTATGGCGCTTCTTGTAAGCTTAGGAGAAAGGCTGGGGATTAAGAGCAAAAAAAGAAAAGGGAGAAAATCTAGGGCATATCTGTATCCTATCTGTGCGTATCCTATGCTGTACCACAAAAAAACAGGCAATGAAAGAAGAATTGTAGCAATTAAGGCAGGAATTGTGTACCTGCCTTTTTTAAACCTAGTTATAAGAAAAATAAAAAGTGGAGAGGTGAACCATATCGCAACACCCCAAGGACTAAACTTTATGTAGGGAAACCTTAAGATTAAACCATCATTTTTTTCTTTTAAAGGCTCGGGGGACAGCACAAGAAAGCTATAAAGGTTTGCTGGAATGTGAATAATGCTCTTGTCTCCGTACTTAAAGTTTGCTCCTATGGGCAGATCTTCTTTTGTTGTACTGTAGTTATACCCTGTTTCCAGATATGAATGAAATCTTCTGTTGTTATACATTCCTAAAAAAAGTAATGATAGAAAAACAGGGATAAAAATAAGCATGAAGTATTTAAGTGACATTCTCTTCAGAAAAAACTCTACAATAAAAAAACTTAAACCTAGTACAAGTGTAAATCTGGTTAATACGGAAACACCAAGAAATAACCCAACAACAACTCCATTTTTTTTAGAAAAATAAGCCCACAATGAAAGAAGCACAAACGGAACGCCTAACGCCTCCACTTGATATGCCGTGATATTTATTACACTTGAAGAGAACAGAACTGTAGAAAACGTAAAAAACACCGCAAGCCATAACGAATCAAGTCTTTCAAATTTTAGCTTTCTGCTAATAAGAAAAACTGAAGCAAAAGAAGCAACAAGAGAGAATATTCCCAGAGAAATCTGGGGAAATGATCTTCCAAATACAAAAACAAAAGGCATTAAAAGTATGGAAGACAATGGTCCAAAGTATACGTAATAATTATTAAAATAATTTGCAATGTCCCTGGGCGGAAGACCTATAACCGGAAGGCTTATTTTCCATTTTAGAAATTGGGATGAGAGTATTACAAGCACATCATCATACCCGCGTTGTCCAATGGTAAGGTATAAAAAGGTTGAGAAAACACAAATAACAATAACAACAAAGAGGAGAAGCTCCTTCCATTTTTTGTTAATAAAATTTAATAAATCCACTTTTTTAGTATAACCTTTTTATGAAAAAAAATACTATTCTTTTTACTTGACTCTTAATGTTTTTCTTTCTCTAAAAGTTTAGCATCATATATAAAGGAGTAAAAGGTTATCTGAACAGTATTTGTTGTATCGTTCTCTATGATTTTTTTATCTTTCGTTTCAAAAAACTTTAACAGAGATTTTGAATTAAGAGATTGTTCTCCCTCAAAAACCGGATAAGTATAATTCTTATCATGTATATTTGCTTTTAAAAAGAAGAATAATCCCAACAGCATATTTACTGTTAAAATACCGACGAGAAGAAACTTTTTTATTTGACTGTTTGCAACGCGTGAGGCAAAAAAAATGGTGACAACAATGACTAAAGGGATAAAAATTCCGTTTCTAGTAAAAGGTGTGCTTTTTAACTGTAGTGCGAACATAAGATGTGCTGCTACAAGATAGCTTACAACACCTGCAAAGCACAACATGACAAATCGTCTCATCTTTTCAAACTTTTTGTTTTTGTAAATTTCAATCAAGCTGTAAAAATAAACCAGCAAAAATACGATGTTCCAAGCTAATCCACCAAATATCCAATAAACATTGGAGATTGAGTTAAAAGTTAGGTAGGAGAATTTCTGAACTGAACCATACCCCCAACCTACATTTGTATTCTCCAAAATCTGATGTATTACAGGCAAGTAAAGGATAAGTGCACCTACCGGAACTGCTAGTCCGGAAATACAAATCTTCTTCCACTCGGTTTTCTTAAAGATAAACGGACAAATTATGTAAATGATTGGCAATGCAAGTATAAAGGTTGGTATTGTCCAAACTGAGAAAATAAATGCGACAGAGCCTTTGTAAAATTTTTTAACTGCTAAAAAATACACTCCCAATATCAACAACAAGGTTCCCAGAAGATACCCTCTTGCCACTATAAGATATGGAGTAACAAGGGGACTCGCAAACAGGCTGCAAACCGCAACAAATAGAAAAAGGCTGACAGACATCTTTTTCTTGAGAAGATTTGAGCCTAGGTATCCTAAAAAAGAAAGAACCGCTGCACCTACCACACAATTCAGTAGTCGAACTTCAAGAGGAAAGTAAACCAGAATCTTTTTTTTAACTATAAAACTTTGAAGAATGGTAAAAAAAATGTGATTGTTTGGAAGCTGATAATTGGTTGCTGAGTATACCGGCCCAAAACGCGAAAATCCTAAATAGTTCCATGCCTCATCACCGTTCAAGGGAAATGTAGGGAAAAAAACACTAAATAAAAGTAATATGGAGAAAAATAACGCAAAGAATAAAATGAGTAACCAGTTATTATAAATTGCTTGTTTTATGTTAAATTTCATAACATTCATATGTATTTTAGCATTATTAAAGTGTTATTGTCTGTTCGTATATTGAAATACTTTTGAGGTTTTTCATTTTTAAAAAAGTTCTACATTTTAAATACAGTTCACATGAAAGCTCTACGCATTCTGTAATATTTGTGTTTCGAGATACTTCTGGTAAATAAATATAGCACATACTATAATGAGCTTAGAATGAAGTTCATACTTTTCATTCTGTTTAGTTTATGCGCTCTTACAGGAGTGTTTTTTATTGGATACTTCATAGGCATGTCAAGCTTACAACCCATTGATTCATCGTATTCCGTACCAAAAAGAACTGGACAAAAAGGACTAATAAATCCACTCATTGATTACGAAATTTCTCAAAACTTATTCACGGGAGAGTTAAAAAACTTTAAAAATAAAATACAAAATATCATAGACAAAGATTCAAAGAATAACTTAGTAACTGAGGAAAGTGTTTACTTTAGAGCTATGCAGGATGGACCCTGGTTTGGCATTAATCTTAACAGGGAATTTTCTCCGGCAAGCCTTCTAAAAGTTCCCATAATGGTAACATACTATAGAATGGCTCACGATAATCCAAAAATTTTAGAACAAAAAATTAAGTATGATGAAAAGGGATCTGATGAAAACGACTCAAGTTATTTTAAGCCTGAAAAATATATTACCCCTGGAAATGAATATACCGTAGATGAACTTATAAACTATATGATCTCATACTCAGATAATAATGCTCTGGACTTATTAGTAACTCAAGATTTTCCAAATGAGTACTTTAAAACATTTAAAGATTTAGGAATTAACTATAATGAGAAAAACACACCGTCTAAAAATATTACCACAACTCAAACATACGCAACTTTTTTTAGAACACTTTATAACGCTTCATACCTTGATACGCAATATTCTGAAAAAGCTCTTGAACTTCTTACAAAAACTCAATTTCAGTTGGGAATACGATCCGGAATTCCAAAAAACATTAAATACGCTGGAAAATTTGGAGAACGCACAATAGACAATAAAAAACAGCTGCATGACTGCGGAATTATCTATCATCCCAAAAATCCATATCTCTTATGCGTCATGACTAGTGGAGATAATTTTGTTGATCTGGAGTCTGCAATTAATCATGTTTCAAAAGCAACGTGGGAAGAAGTCCAAAATCAGGTAAACAGCTACAAAAACTCATACAATTAATTAATTACGCTGTGACTAACCTACTAATATGTAATTATTTAAAAAATTTGCCTTAAAAAGCAAAGACTAATATACCAGGAGCAAAAATCTCTCTTTCCGTGTATTTGACTATAGGATATTAATTAGGTATAATTTCTCCATGATTTCTGGAGTTAACGGTAAGACAAAAGAAACAAGTTCCACGATTCCCCACGTGGAATCCGTAAGTATTACAAGCACAAAACAAATTCCTGAAGAGGCAAATAGAATAATAAGCTTACTACCCCCAATAAACCCTACTGTAAAGATTATTGTAGCTATTCCTGTTTACAAAGAATTTGACAGCGGACGCATTGCTGAAACCCTAAACGAGCTCCAAAAACAGACATTACCAAAAAGTGAATTTGAAACATTGCTTATTGTAAATAACCCTCGCCCGGGATTTGATCCG
>CAZQIA010000050.1:0-7335 GCA_964593215.1 uncultured Gammaproteobacteria bacterium | reverse complement strand
AATCCACCAGCTATCTTTGCCCTGGGCAGGATCCTTACATACCAGTCCTCATATGGATAGATGTAAAAATTGTGGGGAAATTTAAAACCATGCCGCATCTCAAATATTTTTATGAGTCTATGCCAAATAAAAGCTAAACTTTCAATTTCTTTAAAACTAATATCCCCAAAGTTTTTCTTCCTTTCTTGAGGAACTATCCACACCTCATCCGGCCATTGAGAATATGGCGGACATATAATGTCAAATTCTCCTACCGTAAGATGTTCTCCTTTGTAGTCTAGTTCACGCTCAAGTTTAGGAACCTCCATTCCCACATTTTTTTCAATAACCGCAATTTGAGCATGGGGATGCCCCACAGATTCTCCTGCATCATGGCCATAATTTCCAAAAATACATACTGCTCCTTTTTCTTTGTGAGCATTGTATCTGTTTACATACGCTTCAACACCAAGACGAACCTGACCCGCGGGCATTTGAGACCAGTGCTTTACATGTTCAGGAGTTAAAATAACCACCTCATGAATTGGTGCAAATGGATACTTATTTGGAATTACTCTTACTGACCACCCTTCCTCTTCTGGGTTTCCCTCTGGAATTCTAAAAACGTCCGGCTCTACTTTTTCATGTCCCGGACAGAAAACACACGCTCTCCCAGAAGCTATATGCGGCCTATGAGATCTTTTGGGTGCAGAAACTACCCAAGATTGAAAATTTGGAAAAGGAATGTATTTAAAATCAGTCACAATAATAAGTATTATGCATCTTGCACCAAGAATCAAGAATACATAATCCTTGCGGTCCTCGCTCTTCGTACACTCAGAGCTGCGGGCCTAAATATGAAGGATTTTTTAGGACGGATCAAGTAAATCTACGCTGCTTTTTGCAATTCCTGTACAGGCTTTAGTTTAATTCCTCTTTGTTCAAGTTTTGACTTAATGGAAGGATTGCTATGTATAAGAATAAGAGTATTTTTAGGATCTTTTTTGAAGGCGGTAATCGCCGTATCAAGCGCCTCCTCATCAAGCTCATCAGGCTGACCATTTTTTCCGAATTTGAGATACTTAGTAGGATCATCATGAAACACTATGCTTGCAATGGGGTCTTCTTCCACAGCTTCTTTCTCTGTTGATTCAATAATCCATTTAGATGACTCGTCTTTTTTTGCTGCCTGTGCTTCCATTGCATCAATTGCCTTGCCTGTAATCTCTAGCTTTTCTTCTTTCTCAGGAGTTAGTTTTTCCACCGTTGGAAATCCTATGGTCGCATCCGCTCCCGGCAAAACACCTGCTTCAACCGCTCCTTGTTCTGCAAAAAGTAACGGCTCCTCCTTTGCCCCTTCGTCTACACCGGAATTTGAGTCTACTGCATCTTTTGAACTATCCGGAACATCTTTCTTTTCAGTCTGATAAGAAACTTCAAAAGTGGAATTCTTTTCAGGAACTGAACTCTGAGACAAAGAGGTTGAAACTACTGAGGCAGAATCCAAAGAAGATGGCACTGGATTTGCAGGATGTTCTATGGTAGGAGCTGTGGGACCCATTTCCTCTTCATGAGTTTCAGGCGCTACAATACCAGAACTAACCAGCTCAGAGGAAGATGTCTGCTCTATAACAGGCGTTGCGAGACTAGATTCCGAACTATTTTCAGATGATTGACCACCTGCAGCCTGAACTGGAACAGTAGGAATTTCAGGAATTCTTGGCTGAGACAACTGTTCTTGTGGTACAGAAACAGTAGGATCTAAGTTTACATCCTTGAGACCCTCATCTATTGCTTTAGGAATTGGTGTCTCAACGGAAACTGTAACAGGCGCGTTCTCTAGGACACTGCCTGGAGCGTTAACTGATTTTATAGCATTTGGATCTAGATTGAACTTTTGATCTTCTGACTCCACTTTTATAACAGGCGCAGCATCTATCTGAGATGCAGGTTTACTTGGATCCATTTCCACACCCTGCATTCCCTGTTGAAAAGTTTGCGGAACAGAAGAGCTTTCTATTCCGTTTGAAACTCCCGCGGGAACACCTAATGGTTTAGATCCATCTATTGGGCTCACCGTTTCCGGAATACTAAAATCTTTTGGTTTTTCAGCAACTGGAGTTTCAAGAATTGGCGCAGCCTCAATTCCTAACGCTTTTCCAAACTGACTAAAAAATCCCCCACCGGCTTTTTTTTTAGGCTTATCAATAGGATTGTTTATATTAATCATTCCCTGAGGCGCTTGAGGAGCATTAACGGCTACATTAAACTCTGATCTCTGTGGTGTTTGTGTTTGTTCTGCTGTAGGGTTCATAAATACGTAAAATCCTTCCGTCAAAAAAGGTATGTCTTAGACTATCCTATGAAAAGTTTAATGTCAAGATAATACAATAATGCAAAGTACATCAAGAAATTTTCACATTATGTTTCACTGTAGAAAACTTAAAAGAATCATTGTTTTTTGCTTTTTTTCATTACCTTTGGTATAATTCTAGTTGAAGTGCTAAGTGAGTAAGGCGACCAAGATAACTTCTTTTTCCTTCCACATTTGCAGTTCCCATTTCATGCTAGGTAAAAATAATCTTTTTAGTTCAAACTCTATTTTGAAAGGTGGTGAGTAATTTTTATGACAAAGTTATACGTTGGAAATCTCCCATATTCTACAACTAATTCTGACTTGCAAAACTATTTTGCACAGTGGGGAACAGTTACAACAGCGGACATTATCATGGATAAGTTCTCTGGAAGATCCAAGGGATTTGGATTTGTAGAGATGGAAGATGATGCAGCAGCTCAAACTGCTATTGAAAAAGCAAACGGTTCTGACTTTGGCGGAAGAAACATAGTTGTTTCAGTTGCTCGCCCAAAGGAAGATAGACCAAGACGCGATTTTAACGGTGGAGATCGTGGCCCACGCCGCGACTTCAGAAATGATCGCTAATTTTGAGCTTAAGTTCGAAATTAAAAAACCCCTTATGAAAGTAAGGGGTTTTTGTTTGGGAAGAGTACCACACGTAAAATAACTTGTTTTAGCCTCAAATTTGAAGTATAATGCTGTTCTTATGAGAAGCGTAGAAAACCCTCAAAAAGTTGTTGGCGTAGTTACCAAAAATCCAGAGGCGGCAAATGTATTCAGCACTTCTTTAAAAAGTCGTAACTTTACCCCTGTTGTTTACGAAACCAAAAAAGATCTCCATAGAGCAATTGCAGATGGGTCTACTCCGGACGGCCTCATAGTATCCGCCAGAAATGCTTTGGGACTCTCACGGGAAGCTCTAAGAATCCCTAGGATTGAGGCAGTAAAAGGCGAAACTGAAAGAAATGAAAGAAGAGTTATAACTGCTATATTAAACCGCGGGGCGTGGTCATATATTGCAACTGGAAATGAAAAACCTAAAGATGTAGCTGATCTTGCGGCAGCGAAAATGAATAGATTTTTTAGTTTAGAAGGGAAAAGAGTTACCAATCAATCTGTTGAAATTGACAATATTTCTGTTGATCTTGTGCGAATGCATCTTAAAATAGATGGGGAAAATAAGCCATGTCCACCTACGGCACTTGAAATTCTAGGTCTACTAATGGGAACCCCGGATATAGTATTTAGCAGAAAGGCAATAGTTGACCACCTACACAAAGAGGGAATGCAGGATAGCGCCTTAAAACAACACGTAGTCTTTTTAAGGCAAGCGCTGGGCGATTCAGAAGAAGGTCATGTGGAAACAGTAAGAGGTATAGGGATTAAATTCACAACAAATCCAAAAAAATAAGCATAATTTAAATCTTTCCTTGACTTCTGAGGCGGCGTTCTTCAGCTTCATCCAGAATCTTTTTTCTTATTCTAATGTTTTGTGGGGTTACTTCTACCAGTTCTGTATCATCTATGTATTCCAGTGCGTCCTCAAGTGACATAACGTGCGCTGTATCAGCATGTGCTGACACTCCTTCTCCTTTAGATCTCATATTAGACTGCTGCTTAATTTTGCACACATTAATTCTCATATCCTCTGGCCTGGAATTCTGCCCCACAACTTGTCCTTTATAAACTGGAGTTGCTGGACCTATAAAAAGTGTTCCCCTATCCTGCGCATTTACTAAGCCATATTGAGTTGTCTGCCCTGTTTCAAATGAAACCAAAGATCCTCTGTCTCTTGGAATTGTGTCCCCTTTATCTTCCTGGTAGTCAAGAAAAATAGTATTAATAATTCCTAGACCCCTTGTGTCTGTTAAAAGCTCTGATCTGTACCCAAAAAGGTCCTTTGTAGCCATAATAAATTCATACATCACAATTCCATTATCTATATTCATCTCAACCATTTGCCCATGTCTTATTCCCATTTTCTGCATAACTGAACCTGAATATTCTTCCGGAACTTCTATAAACACCTGTTCATAAGGAGTCATATTCTTCCCGTCTATGGTTTTATTAATAACTTGAGGTCTAGAAACCTGGAATTCATATCCTTCACGTCTTAGTCTTTCTATAAAAATAGCCAAATGCAGCTCTCCTCGTCCTGAAACCAACCATCCGCCTGTAGGGCCCTGTTCTATCCTTAGGGCCATATCAGTTTCTAGCTCTTTATAAATACGCTCCTCAATCTGTCTAGAAGTCTTAAATTCCCCTTCTTTTCCTGCAAACGGGCTGCTATTTACCGCAAACGTCATTCTCACTGTAGGCTCTTCAATTTTTGTAACAGGAAGTGCTATAGGATTTACTGGATCTGCTATGGTTTCCCCTATATTTATGTCCAGGATTCCGGTTACAGCTACTATATCTCCGGCTGACGCTTCTGTTACGTCTTCTTTTCCTAATCCTACAAAGGTTTGCAAAGACGTAAGTCTTACTTTTTTCTGGTTTCCGTCTCTATTTATATGCATTACTTCCTGGTTAGCCGTAATTTTTCCATTTAAAATGCGTCCTATTCCAATTCTTCCCTTGTGGGAATCTGCGGAAAGTGTGGTAATTAGCATCTGAAGTGGTGCAGATGCGTCTAGTTTAGGTTCTGGAATATGTTTTAATATTGCGTCAAAAACAGGAGTAATATCTTTCATGTCTGCCATTTCTGGCTCTAATCCTGCAAGACCATTTTTTGCAGAAGCATAAATTATAGGAAATTCTGCTGTTTCATCATCTGCACCCAGCTCTATAAACAAATCAAAAGTTTTATTAATAACGTGGTTAATTCTGGCGTCTGGTTTGTCAATTTTATTAATGACCACAATAATCTTGTGCTTCATTTTTAAAGCCTGTTTTAAAACAAACCTGGTCTGAGGCATAGGACCTTCTTTTGCATCCACAAGAAGTAAACACCCGTCTGCCATGTTCAAAACTCTTTCCACCTCTCCACCAAAATCAGCGTGTCCCGGAGTATCTATAATGTTAATTTTTGTGTCTCCCCACTGAACTGAAGCGTTTTTGGAAAAAATTGTAATTCCTCTTTCTCTTTCTAATTCATTTGAATCCATGATGAGGTGTGACTCATCAGTGAATTCTTTTCCTAATTGAGTCTTTGCTTGTCTTAACAAACAATCAACCAGTGAAGTTTTTCCGTGATCAACGTGGGCAATTATTGCCACATTCCTAATATTCATTATTTAATTCCTCCTTTGTGGCAATAATACCGGGAGTCTCTGGCAAGTCCCGAGTGTTAACGAGGGAGGCGCCAAGAGTTAACGGTATAATTGCTACATTACGAATGTTCATAAAATTAAAAAATCCCCCAGGGCTATGGGGGCTATTGGTATTATACTCAAAATACAGTTATTTGTAAAATTTTATAAGTATCTTGAGCACATAGACGGCTTATGAGAGTTGCAAACTCGAGTAAGACGAATATATAGCAGGAAATGTAACAATCCCCAAATTCTTCCCCTTTTTTAGGTTTTTTTGTCAGGTTGATGTCATGCACAAAAATTTTACTATATGATATAATACCTTTTTCTTCCCAGGTTCCATTACGGGACTTCGTATTTATTGCACGCGATTCTGCCGTAATGGCTACTTGTCGCGGAAGTTGACATCCAAAAGAACCACTCAACTCGAAAGAGCCAAATCCCAATGCATGGCTCCCTATGAGTTAAGAACAACCACCCTCCTAACCGGAGAGAAAGGACTAAACGTGATCCCGCCCACTAGATTTTCTGTCATCACCGGCACAGGGTACTTTGACTCCTCGTAGTCTTAGAAACCCGCCACTCATCGTTAACGCCCGCGCCCAAAAGGCGTTCTGAAAGATCACGGAGAACATGGAAACCAACCCTGAAACCCTTCTTGGGAATCTTCGCGACGCGAAGACCAAGGTCGAAGACGCACAAAACGAGCTCGCCATCACCCAGAGGGATCGCGATGTTGCGGTCGGAGTTGTGCAGGCGGAATGGAACCCGAAACTGCAAGACGTTCAGGAGAAACTCGATGCCGCACGGCTTGAGGTCAAGAACGCCCTGAAGGCAATCGACGACGCAACCGCGCCATCCAAGCCCGCAGAAGCGCAAGAGCCTGAAACCGCACCGCCACCAAGCGAAACCCATCATGGGTAACCCAACCTCCACGCGCATCCGCATCCCGGAAGCGCCAGCATGCCCGTCGTGCAGGTCTCTCATGAGAGTCAAGAAGACCTCAAAAGGGTACGAAGGCTCCTGTAGAGGACCCAACACAAAGCGGCACAAGGTGCAGCGAATCCAACTGGAGGTATCCAAGTGAGCCATCAGCATCCGCAGCAATGCCCAACGTGCCACAAGAACACGGCCCGCACAGAACTCAATTCCGCAGGGAATAAAAGCAGGACCGTTTGTGATGGCAAAGGTTGTGGCAAAGCAGGCCCTTGGAAAGACGTTCCCAAGCCTAACGGCAACCGACGCTGATGGCACGCAAGGCCTTCAGAACTGGTCGCGACGAACGGCGCAACAACGGGAAAAAGGGATCCCCTAACAACGGAGCAAGGACTACGTCCAAGCAAACCAGTAAGGGTACTATCAACTTCCCCGGACGCCGGCAGCACTAGATGTCCACAACATCCCACCTAGGAGGTGAATGGTCAAGTAGATCATGGGTTCTTTTGGAGAGGCCGCCTGGCACACGTGTGTATCTCTGAAGTCTATCTTCAGAACTCGTTTTTACACGAGTTAACACATATCACCAGGCGGCATCTCTACTTAAAAATTGAAACTAAAAAGTCTTCTGAAGAATATCAGATACGTGGCAGAATAAAATCAATACTACTTAGCAGAGTCTGAAGAAGAACTTACCATTAACCACTCTCCGCTTGAAAGCTTAAACTTAGTTCCATCAGCTCTTGTTACTGTTCCATCTTTTCCAATTTTTGTTTTGTTTGGAAATACAACCTCTTCTGAAACAGAGGT
>CAZQIA010000049.1:0-7435 GCA_964593215.1 uncultured Gammaproteobacteria bacterium | reverse complement strand
TTGAAAAAGGAACTCTTGAATTCTTAAACACCTGACTACCAAAATTTTCCAATAATTACAAATTGAAAAAATCTCTAAATGCGCTAAATTGATATACTTGCAAAATGAGTGTAATTTTTCACGATTTTAACATATCTAAATATATCTTATTAAACTATTGATTTAAAAATTAAGGCTAAATTTTTCACAAAAATTATTATAAAACGTTCACGTTTTTCCTATCTGAAATAATTTCAATGTCTCCCTGCTTTGAAGTGCTAAGAAATGGCATGTGGAATTTTTTAAGCAGTTTTATGACTACAGGATGTGGGTGACCGTATCTATTACGTAAGCCAACTGACAAAACTCCAAGTTTTGCATGTATGAGTTGAAAGGTTTTCTCATCTACCCCGGTTTTACTTCCGTGATGAGGTAATTTAAAAACGTCTACAGACAGTCCATTTTGAAAAATTGAGTTCAGGATCTCCTTTTCTATATCTCCGGTAAAAAGTGCTTTAAAATGGCCATAGGAAAGCAATTGCACCAGAGAAAAACTATTTGTGTCAGAAGAAACAGTACTTGCATCTACATATTCATGGCTAGGCCAGAAAGTTTTAAGCTCTACTCCATCCGCGGTTTTATAGATATCTCCTTGAAATAAATACTTAAAAGGAACGTGCTTCTCTGCAATAAGCCTATTTATCTCCTGAAATACTTTGGTATCATTCGATTTCTGAGAGGTATTAAATGATTTAACAATATAATTTCTCAAAACGTATTGAAAACCGGTTATGTGATCTGCGTCCGGATGAGTTGCAAAAGCAAGTTCAATGTCTCTATCCCAAAAAGGCATGTGACGCTCTAAGCAGCCTAAAACTTTATTTGTGGGACCAGCATCTATAAGAATGTCTGAACCTTTGGGAGTTCTTATAAAAATTGCATCTCCCTGCCCCACATCACAGAAAACCACATGGAGCTTATTGTCTGAAAACGTAAAAAACTGCAATACAAAAAAAACTAAAAGAAAAACTAACGATACAGCTACCAAAAGGAAGAAGAGTCTAACGTTCATGTTTTTTCCTAAGAGTAAGGATTATTGCAATAAGAATACTATAATATCCGCACCAAATTATGAAGGGGATGTTTTGAAGCTGAACTGAGGGAACGTTCTGAAATAGAAGCACAACTTTTTCAAAGAAGATAAGAAATGGTAACGTGAGGTAAAGAAATATAGGTGAGATTATTGGGAAGGCGACTGCGCTTAAAGCTGCAAGTCCTCCCACAACCATAAGAATTGGAATAGTCCACAAGACAAGTGCGTTAACCAAAATAGAAATTACTGAATAAGAAGAAAAGAACATAGCTAAAATCGGAATGCTTGCAAGCTGAGAAGATATTGTAGTGGTAATATCAGCTGAAAAGGCTTCAGTTCTTTTTATAAACTCTAAACGGTCAAACAAAGGTTTAATAAATAGAATTCCTGAGGTAGAGGAAACAGAAAGAAGAAAGCCCACGTCAAATAGATTATCCGGTCTTAGAAAAATCATTACCCAAGCTGTAATAAATAATGTGAAGAAGCCTAGGCTTTGTCTTCCTGATATCCCAGCAGAAAATGCGATTGAGGACATGATTGCAGCACGTAAAATTGAGGGCTGTAAACCTGAAATAAGCGCGTAATAAAAAATTCCGAGAATAGATATGGTTAGCGCAACTTGTCTCTTTAAAAAGAGTCCTAACCCCAGCAGCAAAAATCCTGCAAACATAGTAATATTCATACCACTTGCTGCGACTACATGCAGAACTCCTGAAGATTTGAACGCTTTATAGAGCTCAACATCGAAAGCTGAAGACCCGCCAAATACTATTCCAAATAATAACGCCGCTTCATTGTGTGGCAGAGTTGAGAAGAATGATTTTTCTACTCTACTTCTTATAAAGGATGCAGTATTTATGAAAATATTTGAGTCCTTAACCTTTTCTATTTTAGGAAAAGAAACAACTAAGTATTGCACCTCTCTATTATCCTGTGAGGTGAACCTTTTCCCGGATACAATGCCAGAGATTTTAAGCCTATCTCCGTAGAAAAATTGAGGTTGAGAATAAGTCTGTATGGTAAGATTCCCATCTTTAAAAGTCTGAAATTGACCGGCCATTTTAGTATCAGATAAAAGAGTTATCTGCTTACTGTATTTATCCCCAACTTTATATTGATTTGAAAAGGAAAAGTGAAAATACAATCTAAAAAGGATTGTTAATAAAAGAAAAAATATAAATACAATAAAAACTCTCATTTCTAAGACTAAAGACTAATTTTGTCCTTAATCTCATTGTATACTTTTGAGGAAACAATTTTGCGCTCTTGCAGCTCTTCTATAGATGAATAAGGTCTTGCCTCTATAATTTTTTTTGCAGTCACCGATCCCACTCCAGGCAGAGAATCAAGCTCTTCGCTTGTGGCATTATTTATACTTATTCCTTCAGAATTTGACGATAATACAGATGAAGATGAGGTTTGAGAAGTTGTTTTAGAACTGTCTCCAATTTTTGGAATGTAAATTTTCAATCCGTCTTTAAGAGGAGACGCAAGGTTTATAGACCTGGAAATATAATCTCTGTCTGCATTACTGCTTAAGCCTCCGGCTGAAACAAGCGCATCTTGAATACGTGCTCCGGATTTAAACTTGTAAACTCCAGGAGATATAACCCCACCTGAGACATCCACAACTATCTCTGATTCACTTTGTGATGTAGGGGTAGATTTTTCTGAAGCCGCTTGAAACTCTATGTCATTTTTCGGGGAAGAAAAGATTTGAAGTAGGCCAATTACAAGAAAAAGAATACCAATAAGAATGAGACAGGAAACAAGAAGATTCTTTTTGAACATGCTGAGAAGTAAACTGGGCAGCTCCTCTGGATTCATAAGACTAAATTACAAAATTTACGATCTTTCCAGGAACATATACTATTTTTTTAATTTCTGCACTTTGCACGTACGATGAAATACTTTCCTTTGCCTTTTGTTTAATCTCTTCCGAATTGTTAACTTCCAGCTTCTGAACAGTAAATTCTCCCCTTCTCTTTCCATTTACCTGAACAACAATGACAACTTCGTCAGACGTTAAGTATTTCTCGTCAAATTCTGGCCACAATTCTAAGTGTATTGAGGTTTCATTTCCAAGCTTATTCCACAATTCCTCTGTAAGAAATGGTGCAAATGGAGCAAGAAGCTTCAAGAAAATTTCAGCCTCTTGCGCATGAATACTTTTGTGGTTTGATAAAAAGTTATACCACTCCATTAAACCCGCAATTGCTGTATTGTATTTAAATGATTCAATATCCTCCCCAACCCTCTTAATAGTCTTGTGCATAAAAGTTTTCCCTTCTGATGACATTTCTACTTCTCCAACTTTTGTTGAAAGAAGTGTCCATACTCTTTTTAAGAATTTATTCATCCCTTCTATTCCACTGTCTCTAAAGTCTCCCCCATCAGAAAATGGACCCAGAAACATAAGATATGTTCTTAAGGTATCCGCACCATACTTTTCTATGTATAAATCTGGAACCACAACGTTTCCTTTGCTTTTACTCATCTTTGCACCATCTTTGATAATAAGACCATGTGCAAAGAAGGAAGAAAAGGGTTCTTCAAAGTGTATAAATTTCAAATCGTGCAGTACCATCGATATAAATCGACTATATAAAAGGTGTAGCACACTATGTTCCGCCCCGCCAATATACTTGGTAACGGGCAGCCATTTTTGCTCTATTTCAGTATCCCAAGGGAAGTCTCTATAGGCTTTATCATTTTTATTTTTTTTGTCTGTATGACTATCTATGATATCTTTTGATATTTTATTTAAATTTTCTGATTTTTCCGTAATCTGAGAGCAAATATAACCTAAAAAGTACCACGAACTATCTAAAAATGTATCAGAAACATCTGTTTCACGCACGGCGTCTTTTCCGCAATTTGGACATTTTGTCTTGTAAAACTCTGGATGATTAGCTAGTGGTGATTTTCCAGTCCCTAAGGGTTTCCAATCTTCAACGTTAGGAAGAAGTATTGGCAGTTGATCTTCTGGAGCGCTATACCATCCCGGCATGTCATCTTTTTCACCTTTTTTTTCGTGAAAACAGTTTTCACAGTAAATCATTGGGATGGGCGGTCCCCAATAACGCTGTCTAGAAATTAACCAATCTCTCAAGTGGTAATTTGACTCCGCCTTCCCATATTTATTCTTTTCAAGAAAAGATACTACGGCTGTCATTGCCTCCTGAGAACTCATTCCTGTAAATTCTCCTGAGTCTATTAATTTTCCATAGCCTGTAAAAACCTCCTTAAAAGATAAAATATTAGCATCAAGCTTCTTATCTCCAGTAACAACAGTAATCTTCAAGGGTATTTTGTACTTATTTGCAAAGGCTACGTCCCTATCATCATGGGCGTCTCCAAACAATGCTCCGGTTCCGTACCCCATTAATGCGTAGTCAGCAACCCAAATTGGAAGTTTTTCTTTATTTAAAGGGTTTATTACATACTCCCCAGAAAATACTCCCGTTTTTTCTTTTTTCTCATCTGTTCTGTCTATATTTGATTTGTTTATTGATACTTTGATATATTCTTGAACCTCTTTTCTGGGATTATTTTTCAAGAATGGATGCTCAGGTGCTAAGACTATAAAGGTTGCTCCATATAGTGTATCTGGTCGAGTGGTAAAAACCTTGATTCTTTGGTCTTTTTTATCTACTGGAAAATCTATCATTGCCCCGTCTTTTTTGCCAATCCAGTTTCTTTGGGCAATCTTAACCTTCTCGGTCCAATCCAGTTTCTCAATATTATTTAAAAGCCTGTCAGCGTATGCTGTGATTTTGAAAAACCATTGCTCTAGATCTTTTTTCTCCACCACAGTTCCACATCTCTCACACTTACCATCTATCACCTGTTCGTCTGACAAGACTGTTTTACAAGATGGGCACCAATTAACCTCAGCTTTCTTTCTGTAAGCAAGCCCAGCCTTAAATAGCTCTATAAATAACCATTGCGTCCATTTATAGTAAGCAGGATCGTATGTTTCAAGGGTTCTACTCCAGTCTATAGAAGTACCAATAGCCTTCATTTGTCTATAGAAGCGTTCCTCTGAGACTTTAGCTTGATCCATGGGGTTTTTTCCTATCTTAAGAGCATAATTCTCAGAGTGAATCCCGAATCCATCTAATCCCATAGGCTCAAATACATTGTAGCCTTCCATTCTTTTAAATCTCCCATACACATCCGCTCCTGTTTGAGCGTACATATTTCCCACATGTAAACCTTCCGCTGAAGGGTATGGAAACATCATTAAGTTATAAAATGCCTTTTTATCAAGCTTAAATTGAGGTGCAAATATCTTATCGTTCTCCCATTTCGTCTGCCACTTAGATTCAAATGAGGAAGGTTTAAATTCAATATTATCTAGTTTAGGAGTATTTCCCTTTGTCTTCATACCTGAAGTATACCAAAACTGACAAGCTTGAACAATGTCAGCCAAAAAGAATATAATCTAGGGTATGAATACTTTAAAGCAGTCTTTTGTTGTAATTCTTGCTATCATTCTTTTATTTGTTGTCACCCAAACTCCACTTGAAGGTTGGATTCCATATATTTTAGGATTTATTGCGGGAGTTTCATGTGTATACGCATTCTTCAGAAAACGCATAAAAAAACATAAAGAAACTTTTATAGGAAGCAACAAGGAAATTTTTACCATTCTTATTTTTGTTATTCTAATCGTCTTTCTCACTGGTGGGATAAGCTCAAACTTCTTTTTTCTTATTTACTTTCTCATGTTTGGAATTACGTTTGTTTTTGAACCGGTTATAATATTTTTATTCATATTCGGTCTTCTTGCGCTCTTTATTCCTGGAACGCTGCAAGACGATGTATTCTCTAATGTTATTAAATTATCTTCTCTTGTAATTCTCACGCCTGTTGCGTACTTTTTTGCAAGAGAATATAACAAACGAGAAACCTTGCAGAATAAAGCCAATCAAACATTTGAAAATATTATCACTGAAGCAACAGAGCTGCTAGAAACAAACGATAAAGATAAACGCATCAAGAAAACTGAGGAAATAATCCACGAAGCTGAAAGACTAAGAGATGAAACTAAAGATAACTCATGAAAATAAAACGTCTGCCCCTCTTTTTAATATCATTGACATACATCTTTTTGTGTTTACCCAATCCAGTACAGGCACAATTGTTAAAAAATGAAAAATATAATCTCCAGCTAAACACTACTACACAAGAAAATCTTGAGGCTAATCCTGCAACCGAAGGAAAAATAAAAACAACCGACATAAAGGCACCGGAGATTAACAGCAAAATAATAAAAGGGGATAACTTTATTGCTGAGCTTTCTTATGAAGACGACAAAAAACAGCTGCCATTCTTGTTTTCTATTTCATCAACTTCTATATTTTTTGGAGAAATTGAACCTGGAGAGCCGTTTCTAAGAACACAATCAATTTCAGTGTCTCCGGGTTCCGCAAAGGGTTTTCAGGTATTAGCTCAACAAGATCACCCTTTAACGAGCTCAGACAATGCTCAGATTCCAAACACTTCCTGTGATTCAGGAAGCTGCACAAATATTTTATCTGACTCCTGGGAATTACCACTTACATATGGATTCGGGTACACGTGCGCAGACGTGACATCTGAAGCCTGTGTCTCTTCCTTCCGCTCTAAGTTATATAAAAGATTTTCTTCTCTTAGCTTCAATGAAAATCCTTCACAAGTATTATTTCAGTCTAAAAATGATAAAAGTGAGTCTATAATTGAATACAAATTAAACGTATCCCCTACACAGGTAAAAAGAACTTACTCTAACACAATTAACTACTATTTCATTCCAAACCTTTAGAGCTTCTCTTTACATGTCTGTAAGAATTTAGCAATCTAAATTTTGATTGATAACTTTGATATAGTTTGAAGCGTATTTTCGTTTTACTGTCACAAAGAATAAGATAATTAGGATTTATTATTTTTAAGATTGTAAATAGTTTTATCATCTCTTGGGTTTAAATGATTAAGATTTAAAAAAAGTATTGATTTTAAAATCTAATTAACGCTTTACGTTAGTTAGCACTATATGGGTAAAGAGTGTCAATTACCGTACCGTGTTGAATACTGGTTAAATGATATCTTTTTATATATTTATGATTTTAAGCCCTTATGAAAAGTCTAATTTAGTCAAAAAAAATATTCAGATATTTTTCTATTATTTTGGCCTTGATTTAAGAGTGATTATTCCATGACTAACTTTAAATTTAAATAGTTTTGTATTACACTAAGAATGTATGAAAAGAAGAACCCTCGGTGTTATTATGACTAGTTCTTATCTGTTTTTACAAGCTAAGACTTCCGCTCACTCAGAGGGCGTATCTTTAGGCGTCTACCCTCCTTTAACGCGGATAA
>CAZQIA010000048.1:4886-7771 GCA_964593215.1 uncultured Gammaproteobacteria bacterium | reverse complement strand
GTCTGCTCTACCTACTCCCCTTATGTTGAAGTTTTTTCTCTGGATGAAGTATTTATAGATATGACACCTACTATGCATCTATTTAAAATTGACGCTGTAAAGCTTTCTGAGCGCATTAAAAAACAAATCGCTTCCGAGATAAGTCCTGTAACCACAGTATCCGTGGGAGTCTCTTACAATAAGTTACTTGCAAAACTCGCCTCTGGTTTAAATAAACCAGACGGTATCACTCTAATCACACCAGAGAATAGAGACGCTATCTATAAAAATATTAAACTTACTGACATTTGCGGCATAGGAGAACGTCTCAAACTCCGGTTAAATATGTTAGGCGTCTACTCCTTACTAGAATTAAGAGCATTTCCGCCTCACCTTCTCAAAAAAGAATTTGGAAAGGTTTGCTCTCAGCTTCTTCTTCAGTACGCCTGGGGAGAAGACACTTCTCCTGTTCACTCGCTTTTGGAAGAAGATGCTGACCCAAAATCCGTAGGGCGTAATTACTGTCTACCAGATAACACCTATGACCAGGAAAAAGTACATGCAATTCTTTCAGAACTATGTGAGGAGGTAGGAAGAAGATTGCGTGTAATTCATAAAAAAGGCAGAACAATACATCTTTATCTGGGAGGAGAACGCAATATGCACGGAAGTAAAACCATCTATACCTATACAAATACCGGAAAAGATCTTTTTGAAGGGATAAACCTATTTCTGAAAGAATGGAAATGGAATCACATGGTGCGCCAAATTCATATTTCAGTAAGTAATTTAATTGATGAAAAGTACTCTACTATTGGGCTCTTTGAAGACCCTAGAGAAAAGATTCTGGAAAAAGTTGCCGACAGGCTTAATGATAAATTTGGCCCTAAGGCTGTAAGAAAAGGGTACGTTATGCATACTCCGAGACTTAAAACAGTTCCTAATGGATTTTTTGGAGATAAGGCCTTTTACTCCTCGTACTTGAAAAGTTGAGTAGCACGAACCAAGCGAGACGCTTCCTACTTAAAATCATAGTTAAGACCTACCCCCCCTACATCCCTGTGTAAGAATTTCTCTAGATTGTGACTAAAAAGGCACCCAATTGCTTTCTAGGGGTTGACAAAGGCCTTTTTAAGAGGCTAAAATTTAGATAGTCCCTCTTGAGAGACGTGTTCAAGAGGGGTTTTTGTTTTTAAAGGAGACTTTATGGCACCTAGAGATCTACAAAAAGAAAAACAACTGCAAAAAGAGCAAAGAACAATTTTTAGAAAGATCCACTCTGCTGAGGGAAAATTTGCAGAATGGATAACAGGGTTTTCTGGAAGCGTTAATTTTATTTACTTTCATACGCTCTGGTTTACATTCTGGGTTTGTGCAAATCAAGGATGGCTTATGCCATATATTCACCCATTTGACCCATTTCCATATGGACTTCTAACAATGCTTGTTTCTCTGGAGGCAATTTATCTCTCAACCTTTATTCTTATTGCCCAGAACAGGTCTGAGCTTTTAGAAGAGTACCGCGAGCTAGAGGAAGAACAGGAAGAGCAGGAACAGGAAGAGGAAGTTGAAGATATCCAAAAAGATCTAGACCAGATTAAAGAAGCTATTAAACTTATTTCTCAGAAAGTAGAATCTATGGAAAAAACCCACACTACCCCCAAAAACGGAAAATAACCGCTTCTGGTTTGAGAAAGTTTTAAATATTATGTATAATCCTTTCTTTCTATGAAAAATGTGTTAATCACGGGAGGCTTGGGGTTTGTGGGAACAAACTTGACAGACCACCTCTTAAAAAGCGATCCAAGTCTTCAAGTTACTCTTTTAGACTCTCTTGCACTGCCTCACGCAGCTGAAAATAATTACAGACATCTTAAGTCTACTCATGGCTCACAAGTAAAATTGTTGCCTGGAGACATAACAGATAGGGGTCAGGTTAATTCTGCTTTTTTACATGGTAGTATTGACACAGTTGTGCACCTAGCTGCTATTGGCTCAAACTGGAGAGCCCTTAAAGATCCCTCTCTAACGCATGCAGTAAATATAGATGGAACCATTAATGTGTTTGAGTCTGCAAGAAGTTACGGCGTAGAAACTTTTTACCAGCAGTCCACAATAGAAGTTTACGGGGATCACAAAGCTGGTTTTCAAGCGTTTGACGAAAATTCGCCTCTTAACCCAAATACACCATACAGCGAAACCAAAGCAATGGCAGAAGATTATGTGTCACAAAGAGCACGTGAAAGCGGCATGAAAACAATAATTGGTAGACCAACAAATTTGTATGGTAGAAGACAGCATCCGGATGCATTTATTGCTTCCTTTATCAGGCGTGCACTCATAGGAAGACCGCTAATTATATTTGGTGACGGTCTTCAAACCAGACAACTAACTCATATAGATGACTATTCTAGAGCTGTGGAAATGCTGCTAAAAGAGGGAGGAACTCAAGGATTACATAATATAGGAAGTGAGGACGCTGAAAGTGTTATCTCTATGGCGCAAAAAGTGCTTGCTATTGCAGGAAAAGCCCCCGAAGGAAATATCAGACTTGCTGGAGAAAGACCACGCGATGATCATGACTATCTTTTTATCTCATCTCAGAAACTCAGAGAGTTAGGCTGGACACAACAAACTTATTTACCTGATGGGCTTGCCGAAACATTTCAGTGGTATAGGAGAAATAAAACAGCTGCAGAACTCAAACATGAAGATATGGAATTTCTGGCAATGAGACACGCTACTCTTTCTAGAGAACTCCCAAAACAGGGAATTTTACCTTTAGACAACACCTCAGGGAGAAGAAAATAATTTCATTGCCAGTTTTTCTCCAATTTGTTAAAATGTATAGCCTCGTGATTTGAACAAAGTTATAATACTTATGCGCCTGTAGCTTTAGGATTCCA
>CAZQIA010000048.1:0-4639 GCA_964593215.1 uncultured Gammaproteobacteria bacterium | reverse complement strand
GGATTCCACAAACTGGAACCGCAAGCAAAGAAGCACGAAAGTGCGCCTGTAGCTTTAGGATTCCACAAACTGGAACCGCAAGCAAAGAAGCACGAAAGTGCGCCTGTAGCTTAATGGATAGAGCACTTGTCTTCGGAACAAGGGGTTGCGTGTTCGACTCACGCCAGGCGCGCAACGGGGCGACTAGCTCAATGGTAGAGCAATTCCCTCTTAAGGAATAGGTTCAGGGTTCGAGACCCTGGTCGCTCACAAAGTTACAGAGATAAATAACTTCTTAAAACAGAGGTAGTTAATCCTTGTGGAAGATCTAACTGTTCGAACCATTTACCAAACAGTCCTAGTTCTTTGAGCTCCCATTCTTCAGAAAAAAGTTTACCTGCAAACTGAGCGTGATTATGACCGGCAGCTCTTATGGCTTTTCTACCAGCTTTTCCAAATCTGACTGTGTACCACATCTCAGGATTTTCATGTATAGATGGACTACGCGGCACCCTACCCTCCGCCATCTCACCTTCTTCAAAATCACGGAACATTCTTGCATATGAACCTGAAACTCCAAATATTTCAGTTGTAACTTTCCACCACTCATCAGATAGGTCTGAATTCTTTGGCCTGAAACTTAAAATTTCACTAATTGGGAGAACGTGCTGGAATGAACCTTTCCATTTAACACTTCCATCATGTATTAATCTGTTAATATCTCTGTACTCACTCTCGAAGCTAGTCATTCTCTTATTGTACGCCTATTTGCTCAATAAATCAATATTATAGGTTATTATTTACTTTCTAGTTACAGTGTAGACATAAGGGAAATAGAGAAAGGCCGCGGGTGAATCATCCAGTAAATATTTCTGCACATCTGCATAAATTGCCTGCCTTTTTGCTACATCCGTAGTTTGCCGTCCATCCTCTAAAAGTTTATCTATCCTTACATTCTTGTAGTGTGTGATATTATTTGGTTGATCAGAGTGCCAAAGTGTGTACATGTCCGGATCTTTAGGCAGGTTAATTGTGTATAAAAACACTGAGAAATTGGAAGGAATGTCCTGTGACACCTGAATTTTAGAATGTACGTTTATTTTTTCCCATGCCAAGGAAACTTTTTTAGCAACGTCTTCCAGATCACTTGAGGTTGTTATGGTAAGATTTAGCTTTTCTTCGTTTGAGGCTTTCATCAGGGATTTTGACAAGTCTAAATCTACTAAGCCTTCATTTGGCGATTTTGAATAGTACATGGAATTTTCAGGAAGAAATGAATAAGTGCGTGCTCCCTGATCAAACTCTGTAGGCAAAGCATATAAAAGCGCTTGTCTAATCTTTTTGTTCCCAAGAGACTGATCGTTTACATTGAAGAAAAGCGCTACCAGCTTTTTGTAATTCGGATTTTTTATGGTAGTTGTGTTTTTCCACTTTAAAAAGACTTTATCCGGCTTTTCTGAAAAAGATAAATAGTGAACTTCATTTACTTCTCCTAACTGAAAAGCAGTCATAAGCGCTTCTTGAGTAGGATAGAAATTAATAATTTTTTTGTGAGTAGATTTTTTTTGCGATACGGTCAGGCTTTTAATAAATCCTGAATCCTGCTCTACTTTGGAGATATATGGACTGTTTAACCCGAAGTTTCTCTTAAGTATTGGTTTTGAGACGATTGCGAGAAACGGTGAGTATGGAGTTTTTAAGGTGTAGGAAATTTCCCTATCTGATACTATTTTTCTAACCGCATCAGAAAAAGAAAAGGGAATATCTTTTGTGGTTAGCGTGTCCCCGTTTGAGAATTTTTGATTATTTTTTAGGGTAAACCTGTAGGTTTTTCCATCATCTGATATGGTCCATTTTTCAGCGGCTCCAGGTTCAATATTTCCTTTTTCGTCTATTTTTGTAAGCCCGTAGGAAACTTCAGAAAGTATCTCTTCGGGAAGAGACTGCAGCGTATAAGAACCTGAATAGCCAATTTTTTGAAAGTCCCTGTTTACAAGCGGAAGGAAATAATAGGTTAAAAGAAGAAACAGGAAGAAAAACACCAATGCGCCAATCAGAAGAGAAGCAAGAATTGTTCTCTTCCATCTTTTTATATACGCTTTAACAAGCCACACATAATATCTTCTTCTGACAAACGCCATACATGAAATTATTTGTTAATGAGTGCAAGAATTGAAAGGAGCGCAAAGAAAGCGGCAAGCACTATAGTTGCGTAAAAGAGGATTTTTTCTAGACCCCTTTTACTTCTGTAGCTCTCTGAATTACCTCCAAATGCCATTCCGCCTGAAGTGCCACGGGACTGCATGATAATGCTCCCAATTAACAGGAGCGCTACAATAAGCTCTAATATTTGTAAAACTGATTTCATGATTCAAAAACTGAGAGAGAGAATTTATAGACAAGTTGTATTGTAGCAGAAATAAGAACGTATGACAAAAGAAAATTTGCTTTAAAAGAGGGGATTGTATAGGATAACAAGGTAAAACCTTTAAATGTGAAGCTTGTTATTGTAAAATTTGGATCAATTTTTGTGATGACAAATAGAATTAAAAGAATACTTAGCGCAGAAAACAAACCGAGCGTTACAATGCTAAGAGGCAGTGTTATTACGTTTAGTATGGGTTTTACGATAACAAGCCCAATGGTAAGAAGTACAACTGCATAGAGAAACCCGGGAAAACCACCTTTTATGATAAGTCCTGAAAAGATCTGAGAGGTAATAAAAAGAGCAAGTATTACAGCAAGAAACTGTCTTAAGATACTCTTCATATTTTAATACTAACAGCTTTGTTTAATATTCGCAAAATCCATCATATTTTTTGTAACGGATGTAGCAAACCTAAAGAAGTTTTATCTTTCTAGGTTCATTTCTTATTCTCAAATACACCCTTTGAACGAAGCACTCTATGATAAGAAACCGCAAACCTATGAGCCTCATCTCTAACTCTTCTAACCAGATTAACTGCGGGAGACGAAAGAGGAAGTCTTACCTCATGAAACTCAAACCTTCCAGAGACGCGTTCCGGTACAATAATGGTTTCAAACTTCTTAGCAAGTCCAATTACCGGTATTTGAACGTGCAATGCTGCAAGAACCTGCATAACGGATGATACCTGACCCTTCCCGCCGTCTATAATGATAAGATCCGGATATTCCCATTCCGTTCTTTTTAATCTCCTACCCATAATTTCTTGATGCATGGCAAAATCATTTATTTGATGTACTTTTTTTATTTTAAATTTTCTGTATTCCTGCTTTGCCATGGATCCTTTAATAAACACTGTCATAGATCCGGTGGCATATGCACCTTGAAAATTTGAGATATCATAACATTCAATTCTCTTCAATTTTTCAATTGGAAGACTGTATGAGATAAGTAGCTCCTGGAGTGCTCTATTTTCTTCTTCCTCACGTTTTATATGTCCCGTAGGATTTTGAATATAGTAAAAAGGGTCATAGGTGGGAGAAGTAATTTTCTCTATTGAGGCAATCTGATTCTGAATGTTTTGTGCTTCTTCATACTTTTCCTGTTTTGAGAACTCGTCTCGTTCGGAAATTAAAGACTTTAGAGCAATTTCTTTTTTACCATTTAGAACTTGCTCAAGCTTTTTTAGATTCTTCTTATACGTAGTTAAATTTTCGGGAAAAACTGGAATACACGGACACAAACCTAAATGAAAATACAAGCATTTTCTTTTAGGATGGTTTTTTACTGATTGATAAGGAAAAATCTTTCTTAACAGTTTTAAAACTACCTTTAATGCACCTGCCTCAGTAAATGGTCCGTAATACTCTGCATGTCTGTCAGTTTTTTTGCGTACGATACTTACGCTTGGAGAGTCATTTTTAGTGATACAAACATACGGATATGACTTGTCATCTATGAGCTTTATGTTGTAATACGGTTTGTGCTTTTTTACTAATGCTGCTTCAAGTAAAAACGCCTCTACCTCTGAAAGCACGATGATGTGCTCAATTTTATCCACATGGGAGACAAGAAGCGTTGTTTTAGCGTCATGCGCACTCTTAGTAAAGTATGATGAAACCCTTTTTTTTAAATCTTTTGCTTTTCCTACGTAAATGACTTTATTGTCTTTGTCTAGAAATAGGTAAACCCCCGGTTTTGAAGGCAATGATAAATACGATTCCTGCAGCAAAAACTATAGCACCTCCTATCAATATATTAAAAGAGACAGGAAAAACCTGCACCCTAGAGTACGAAACAACTTTTCCTGACTCGTTTTTGATTGTAATGGTATGCTCCAGATTTGTCAAAGAACCTATAAGAGATGTACTTTTGGGAATTTTTAATAACACCCCTACTTCAGTAGTGCTAAAAGGAGGCTGACTAGAAAACGTGACCTCCTGTGATTTTATATTATCTACAAAAACCGTGTATCCTTGAGTGTTGGAAATATGATTTCCGGTGTTAGTCTGAATAATTCTTCCTTCAACTCGTGACCCCTGTGAGAATGGAGAAAATACGGAATAAACATCAAAATTATTTCTTTCTACAAACTCATCCGGAGAAAGGTAGGAAACAGCTATATCTTTTGATTCTTCTGATGATTTGTATCCTCCTGCAGGTACAGGATACGTGCTGTTAAGTCCGTTTACCGTAAAAGCTACATGGTCATAATCAAAGCTATTAAAATAATCT
>CAZQIA010000047.1:0-7901 GCA_964593215.1 uncultured Gammaproteobacteria bacterium | reverse complement strand
AATATATTTACTATTTTTAAAAGACTTTAAGAAAAATAAAACTGCTCCCATCAGAAAAAAGACACCTATGTTTCCTTCGTACGCTGCTCTTGAAAATTGAAGACTCCATGGACTAACCGCAAAAAAAAGAGAAGAAAGAAGAGCAATTATTTCTTTATTGTGATCTATATCAAAGCCTTCTTTGCCTTTTTTTATAGAAGAAAAAAATTCAAGAACAGAAAAATATAAAAGAGGAATGGTAAGTGTACCTAGAACCGCCGACGGTAACCTAACCGCTACCTCATTGAGTCCAAATATAGCTATGAAAGGAATGTCTAAATAAGTATAAAGCGGAGGCTTATAATCATCAAAAGATCTTATAGAAAGCGGAAGAAAGTTTCCATATTCATCTTTTCCCGTTTTTAAAATAGAAAAAGCATTGTAGCCTGCAGATGCTTCATCCCAATTTAAGCTTGGAGGGTTTTGCCCAAGCATAAAAAACCTCAAAAAAAAGCCTAAAAAAATTACGACTGTCAAAAAAATATATTTTTGTCTTTTAAATAGCGCGCTCATTAATAAATAATTCTAAATCCCATAGAACCATCTTCTCTTCGAATATCAGTGTAAACTCTAGAAAGCGGAGGTTTTTCACAAGTCCCTCTATCCACATACAACACTTTAGTTCCTGGAGAAAGCTGAACGCTGGAATTGATTGAGGGACACTCATTTGGAACAAATATAAATTTACCAAATCCTTTATAATCTGCGTCTTTTGGAGAACCCTCTTTCTGGTATTTTTGGGGGTCATACTTTGAAAAAAATAAAAATAGAGGATAACCGCCTCCTGATTTTGTTGCTATTATTTTATCGTATTTATTATAGTTTTTATTTACTATAGTCATCATTTCTTGAAATCCGTTATTTCTATACCATGTTCTATGTGTTTTTCCGTGAACAAAATATTGATGAAGAACGTATAAAAAATTGAACACAATAAAACATATAAATACAGTGGTTAGAACTTTTTTTCTTTTTTTAAATACATCCAGAACCCCAATAAAACCTACGGCGGCAAAAATTTCTAAAATAGGAAAAAGAACTATTGCACGCTGCAGATTAGGAATATCATCTACGGTAATAGCAGCAGTTACAGGAGCAACTAACACCCAAAATAAAGGAAGCTTCCCGAACCTATTCCTAGATTTAAAGCAAAGATATACACCATAGAGAATAAATGGACATTCTGAAAGTAGAATAAGTCCCGCTTGGTCTACCTTATACCAAATTGGCAAGCCACCGTGGATAAAAAGAAAATCTCCGGAAAAATATGCAAAATAATTGGAAACAAAAGTTAAAGGATAATTGATTAATTTATTATGAAAAATTCTTGTTTCTATAAGCGGTCGTTTAAAAGATCCATCCTCTCTTATCTGTTCTTCTTCCACTAATTTGGTTTCTGGAAAACCAAAGATATTTACCTGAGAGAACCTTCCGGTTCCTCCTTTTACTATAAAAATGAGGGAAAATGATAAAACACAAAGAAAGACAAATGAAATAACTAACTTTGAAAGTTCTTTGTAGCCTTTTAAATTTTTATAAGGGTAGCAAAGAACCAAAAGGGAAACAAAGAAATACATTGGCACAAAAACCCTAGGAGTATGATAAAAGAAAAAACTTAATCCAAGAGATAAAACTCCAATAATAAGTTCCAAAGTTTTTTTAGTTCTCACAAAGTGAAAAACTGAACCAAATCCAAGTAATATAAAAAATAATGCAATTATAGTTTCAGCGCTGGCGCGTGATAACACAATTCCCCATGGACTGATTACCGAAAACGCAGACGCAAGAAGAGAAATTTTCTTGTTTTTAAAAAACGCATAAGAAATAATCCAAATGGGAATTATTAAGAAAGAACCAAACAAAGCCCCCGGAAGCCTGGTTGCAAAAACTGTTAAACCAAATAAAGCTATAGAAGGAATAGTTACATAGTTATATCCCGTTGGTCTATTGTCTCCAAACGTATCTATGTATAGTGGGAGCTTTATACCCGCTTCACTTTTCCCCGTAAGTAAAATTGAATACGCGTTGTATCCTAACGACGCCTCATCTATCTGAAACCCCACCGGATACTCTGACAGATTAACTATTCTTAAGACAAGGGAAAAAAATAACAGCAACGCAAATACTACTATCAAAATGTAGTTTCTTTTTAAAGTTTTAATCATACTCGTTTTATTTTAGTAAATACAGCAAGAACAATCAAAGAGAAAAGTGCCGTCATGCTAACAATCAATCCATACCAAAGCGAAAATGGAGCATAGTACAGAGTTACAGTATTATCCCCCTGAGGAACAGGTATTGCTTTATACGTATAATTAGCAACTACGAATGGCGGAGAATAAGTATTGTTTATATTAGAAAACCACCCATTCATATAATTATCCGAGATAAATAAAAATTGCGGTGTGCGAGATTTTGTTTTTATAACTATTTCATTAGGTTCATAAGAAACTATATGGGCTTCAGAAGAGTTATCAGGTTTAGCCTGAAACCCTAGGTCATTTGCTACAATAAGCGTATTTTTAAAATCGAATTTTGGATCATACAAGATTTTTATAGATTTTTTGGGATCCGGTTCTAAAAGTATTTTCCCAAATAATTTCACTCTTGGAATGCTTCCTAAATTTTCATATATTTGCCAATCATTATTGTTCCATAATAATTTAAATTCATCTTGAGAGAACGCACTGTCAACCTCGCTACCTCCCTTTTTGTTTAGAATATACTTAACACTTGTAAGGTCTAGTGCTCTTTTTCTATACGGATTAGTTTTCAGGTCATTAACGCCATAACCTTTAAAGATGTTTGCAACTGACCTTGGAATTTCTTTTGGGATTTTTCCATTTTCTGAAGCGCTTAAAAATTCTCCATAGCTTTTGAGAATTAGTGGGTCATATCCATCTGGGGAATAAAATTTTTCCATGAGTTGAAGGTTTGTGTCTATATTTGCACTTCCGTACCCCCAAGATCTATCAAAACCCTGGATGCTATTTAATTTCCTAGAAATTTGTGTTTCAGGATAGAGATATGACCTGGGAACAAATGAATTAAATTTTTGAAAAGAATAGAATAGTTCGAAGAGTGTTAATAGGATTATAATAGAGCAAGAAATTTTTCTATTAATCTTTATAAATAATATTGACACACCTATGATACATATCCAAAGCGGGAGTAGTGTATTTCTTCTAGAAACTAGGAAATGCTGATCTTTAGATGTATATGTAAAAATAAATGCAGATATCAAGAATCCAAAAATTAAAGCAGAAACTATAAGAAGCGTCTTTTTGTTTTTTGAATACAGTACATCCTGAAGTCCAAAAGCTGCGAGAACCGATCCTGAAAAAATGAACACAGAAAGGACTCTGGTGGGTACTCCTGTTGATAGGAACGGAATTCCTATGCTGTGAAGGAAAGCAACCGGAGGAATTGATAGGGATAGAATATAGGCTAAGATTGCACTACTTAAGAAGAATAACTTAAAAATATTCTTCTTAGAAAACACTGTAAAAATCGCCATAAAAATTGGAAGTATTCCAAAGTTTGAAGCGCGTTCAAGGGTACTTCCTGAAAGGAAATAATTCCTTGTTGCCGGATTTCCAAAAAAATCGGGGATAAAAAGAGTGATAACATTCTGTAAAGGAACTAGTCTAACTGTAAGTAAATCAGAATATGAATATTTTAATCTTAAAGAATTACTAAACAGCTGGTAAAGAGGAATTAGTTGTACGCCAGCAAGCAGTAACCCCAAAATAATTAAGACATATAAAAATACTGATTTTTTTATTTTCTTTTTCTCTGATTTATTTCTAAAGAAGATATAGAAAAATGCGAGAATTACCATGTATAAAGTTAATTGAATGTACCCGGCAAAAATAGACAGAGTAATCGAAAACGGGAGAAGCAATATCCAGAAAAATTTTCTTTCTTTTAACAGTTTTTCTATTGCAAGTAATGTTAGAGGTAAAAATGCCAAAGAATGTCCTACGTTTCCATATTCTCCCCACACCGTTAAAAAGGAAGAAAAAGAAAATGTTACCGCTCCAAATAAAGATGGAAGAATTGAAAGTTTTATCTCTCTTAGATATAAGTAGGTGAAAACAAGAAGAAGTAAATACTGCAGGATAATGTACGCTGACCATCCGTCTATAAAAGGTAGCAGAAAAAATACAACATTTAAAGGATACAGAACTCCTGACTGAAGATTTGCAAAATGAGGATTACCGGAAAGAACATACGGATCCCATAAGGGAAATGCACCCTGCTTAAAAGACTCAATGGAAAAATGCTTCCATGGATACAACTGTCTTATCACATCTGCACCTTGATCCTTAGAGGGCACGCCCGCAAACTCGGATTTGTACGGCTCATAATTTCCAACAAGAAGGTCACCGGGAAAAGGCACATACCCCTTCAGAAAAACTTTATTAAAGAAAATAAAAATGATAAAAGCAAAAATAAAAAATAATCCAATTTTCTTATACATGATTTAAAGATTTAAATCTCAATCTGCTCTGCAGCGGGAATTTTACCGCTAACAGAATTGGAATTAGACTTTGAAAGATTGTTACGTTTAGCTTGCCTAATTTTTTTTGTAATTGACTGAACTAGTGGCTTAACCTTCTCAAGACCTCTTTTCCCAGCAAAAATAGCCGGTTCGTCAACAGCTGCTATAAATGAACCCGGAAGTCCGGTAAGATGCTCCATAGTTGCAACCCCTGCACTAAATCCCAAAGCGCCTTTAGATTTATTAACTAACCGAGAAGAAAAACTTCCTTCTCCACTTGACACCATCATTGTACCAATAGCTCCCGTAGTTCCATGCTTAACCACCTCAAGCGGAATCTTATCCAGCTGAAGCCCAGAAAACCTCTGAACTAACTCTAGTGTGGGATATAAGGCCATTAGCCCAAATATAGTCTTTTGCTCCCATAAATAGTTTGCACTTACCCTAAGAGTTTCTACTGCCTTTCTTTCTTGAGCCGGAAATACTTTTTCAACCTCCTTCTCCTCAAAAACGGCCTGATCTGCTACTGCTTCCAAAACTTCCCGAGGCGTTGAGAATCTCAAAGCTTTACTTATTTTCCCACGAAGAGAACTGAATCTGTTAATAGCTCCATTTTTCTTATCAATAACGATGTGAGAATTTTCAGTATTATCAAGCTCTACGGAAGAATTGGAGTCAACCATATTTATGGAACAATTTGATAAATTGACAGGTGCCTATCACCTATACCTTTTTGATATTTTACCCGCAGTTCAAGCGGCCATGTTGCCGGAGGAAATTCTGAATCATTAAAAACAAAGTATACCGGCATGCTTTTACTTTTTTTTACTAATTCTTGAGGGATATTTTCAGGCAATGGGTAGTATCCTTTTTTTTCAATATTTTTATTCTCCCCCAGATAAATTTCTACAGCATACGTTGGAAGACTTCCAAATGTACCCTGTGTAGCAACATATATTTTCCCATTTTTTGACTCTTTATCAAAGAACGCTATCATTTCTTTTATTCCTCCTCCTGCCGGCCACGAATTAATATACTGCCCTAAATCAGCTTGAGGAATTGGGGCATGAGGAAAATCTAGTATAATTTTTTTATCCGCATAAAAATACCCAAGCAAAATAAGACCAAACAAAAGATAAAAGGCGTATCTCATTTTTTTGTTTCTATACAAGAAAAAAAGCGTAGACACCACAAGAACAAGAACGGGAACTGTCATAAAATATATAAATCTTGGATAAAGCGTATTTCCAAAAACTCCCAAAGCAACAAAAGGAATAAGAAACCATGAAAAGAGAAAAAGCTTTTCCCTAAAATACTCTTTCAAAAAAAGCGAGGAAACAGCAGTCAAAATAGACAATAATCCTACGTACGTAATAAACCACCCCACAATAGCGTTGAAATTGCCATAAATATAATTAAACCAGGCAAAATTTCCAATTTTCACATTGTATAAAACCATTGAGAGAGGTCTAACAAATAACGCATTTTTTTCATCAATAATATAATAAAAAGGAGAAAGTCTTAATATGGAATATAATGAATAGGCAATACTCACCGAGATAAGAAAAAACACTACCCATTCCGCTATTTTTTTTCGCCAATTTTTCTGTTTAAAATCAAAAAGAAGCAAAGAAATAGGAAATAAATATATCCCAAAGAAGCCTGAGGTTTTTGTAAGCATTGAAGACCCAATAACTATACCAGAAAGTATTGCAATGTCTAATCTTACATACCTTGCAAGTATTACCTCCATGTATATTGACCAGACAATTGTGCACGCAACCAAAGAATCATAAAGAGCCATCCTGTCATACACAAGAGCAAATGGGAAAAAAATAAATAATGACGCAGAAATTAGACCCACAATGTTTGTACTAAGGTGCTGGCTAAATAACCTCTTCATAATCCCACCTTCAGTCCTCTTTTTAAAAAGTTCGCTTGCTAAAAAGAATATACCAAGAAGAGTTCCGAAGCCCGCTGTAACAGATACCATTCTTGAAGCAAATAAAGGATCTTTAAAGACACGCATCATGTTCATAGCTATCCAGACAAACATGGGTTGTTTCCCGTCAGTAAGAGATATAAAACGCCATGCAGCATCTTGTTTTGCTATCTGAGACCAACGTACATATATTGCTTCATCGGTAAAAAGAGGCAAAGTCATTATGTGAGTAAGCCGAGTAACAAAAAAAGTGAAAACAAGAACTAATACTATGAGAATCGTGGATACAGGTAGTTTTCTATAAACCATACAGTTAGATTATACATAAAAGGCAGTAAAAGCAACAGATAACGAGGAAAAACGGGTGTAAACGTTAAGAACACTAGATAGGAAGCTATCCAGAAAAGCAGAAGGTACAATGAGTCGTTATTTTGTTTTTTCGTTTTTTTCTCTTTTACGCGTACTCGGGAAAATACAAGAGAGATTGATGCAAAAAGCGTACCAATTAGTGAAATTGCCCAGGCTACATTCCACTCTGCAACTTTTTGAATTCCATTAAACCATGTAAACCACTTTCCAAACAAAAGCAAAGGATAAACTATTCCCACTCCAGCCTTTGCACCGGATGAGTAAAAATGAATAATCCACTTCTGCACTCCTAAAAAACCAATTATACTTCCGCCTTTCAAAAAATACATTAAGTAAGAAAGTAAAAATACACAAGGAAATAAAATTAAAGAAAGTAAAAATTTTTTCAGATTATTTTTGTCAAATCTGTAAACCCACAAAAACATGGGGAAAATTAAGAATAAAGAACCTACCGGATATTTTATAGAAGCAAAGCATCCTAAAAATAATGAACTAAGTATATACTTCTTTTTTAACGTAAAAAAAACTGTAAGAGTTAAAAATAAAAGATATATACCATCTAAATATGGTGCTCTTAGTTGAGAATAAAAAATTGGCTCTATTGAAAAAAGAAGAACTGGAATTATAGCCGTGAGTCTATCTTTAAATATATGAGTATTAATTTTATAAAGCATAAATAGAGTCAATACCCCCACAATAAGAATCAGTATGTTTTGATTTTGAAATACAACCTCACCTAGTCCTATGATGTATTTAGCAAGCGGCGGTATCTCAGCATTTAGTAGGGTTGGGTTTGAGCCGTGAATATATTCCCATCCTGCATAAGCATACAGCCCGTCGTCCCCAATTGGATTTTTTGAATTTGAAACTACCCACTGAGATGACATATATCTTTCCTTCCAGTACTGAGAGTCAAACCTTGTTGTGTATTCCTTAGAGTAAGAAAATATTCTAAAAACAAGGTGAGCAATAATAAAAAAAAAAAAAAAGACAAACAGCGCTTTTTTTAAATGTGTCATCTTTTACTTTTTGCAAATTTATATATAA
>CAZQIA010000046.1:0-7978 GCA_964593215.1 uncultured Gammaproteobacteria bacterium | reverse complement strand
AGAAAGAGTCATAGTTAGATAAATTTGGAGGGACTAAAAACTTAGAGGAATCTTTTTTTATTATATTTTCTCCAGTGTGAGCGGACATATTACAAAGATTATACTCCTATAATAAGCTTTTGGAAAATGGAAACAAACTCTTCCAAATCTTTTTTTAATACAAATTCATTTGCCCTATGGGCTTGTTCTATAGACCCAGGGCCTACTATAATAACATCACCTTCTTTTGCCAAAAGTCCAGCCTCAGACCATGCCTGAAAACTTCCCAGATCTGCGTCAGAAAAATGCTCCTTCAAGATAGATAATGTATTTGCAACTAAAGGTTTTTGACTATCTGTTGAAAAGCTTGGAAGCGTATCGGTATTTTTTATTTTAGAGTCTGGATACATTTTTTGAACCAGAGCCGACAACCTTTCTATCTCTTCGTCCGGATCATGCGCAGGAAGAAGTCTTCTGTCTAACCCAAGAGTACATACATCTGCCATTACGTTTCGCGCAGTTCCCCCATGAATAATCCCTAAGTTCTGAGTGTTAGATCCTAAATAAGAATCTTTCTCTTCTGCCATTTTTTCTGCATCTTCAATAAGTGCGTTTACAACTTTTGACATTTTGTATATTGCGCTGTGGTCTGCATTATTTTCAGGAGTTGCGTAACTACCGTGCTGAGCATTTCCATGAACTTCTATTTCTAAACCCGCAAGCCCTCTTTGGGAAATTAGCACTCTATGTTCTGTTGGTTCAAGAAAAATAAACTGTGGGTTTTTAAAATCTAAGTCTCGTTTTAATCTTTTCACTCCAGAACATGAAACTTCTTCGTCTCCTGAAAAAACAAGAAAAGTGTCTGCTTTGGGCTTAGTATTTAAAGTAAGAAAAGCTTCTATTAGAGACGCGGTTCCTCCTTTTGTGTCGCATGTCCCCAATCCAAATAATTTCCCTTCTTTCTCTACTAATGAAAAAGGGTCTGTTTCCCATTTGGAAGACTCAGGAACAGTGTCCATGTGACAAACAAAAACAAGAGAAGAACTGCTTGCCTCACCTGAAATTTTTACGATTAAATTTTTGCCTTTAACGCCATCCGGTCTTTCCCAATCTTGAACTTTAGTTTCATATCCCTGAAACCAAGACGTTATTTTTTCAATAATGGGAGAGTTGTCTTGAGAGGATACTGAAGGAATTTTAACAAGCTCTGATAATATTTCTTGCGCTGTACCCATATTACGAGTCTACAATAAAATCAGTGAAAAAAGAATATTAGATTAGTGGATTGAAACAACTGTATATGAAATTTTTCCGGCAGGAGCCTCAACTTCAATTTTTTCCCCTACACCTTTACCAATTAAAGCTTTTCCAAGAGGAGACTCATGAGAAATTTTTTTGTTGTGCGGATCTGCTTCCCACTCTCCTACTAATGCAAATTCTTCTTTTTTGCCATTCACAGAAACTATAACCATGGAACCTAACTGAATTGATTTATTGGTCTTTGCGCCCTCTGAGATGAGTTCAACATTTTTCAGTATTTCAGATAATTCTTCAATTCTTCCGTCTATTAAGGAAAGTTCTTCTCTTGCTGCAGTATACTCTGAGTTTTCTGAAAGATCTCCCATAGCACGCGCTGCAGAAACACGTTCTAGAACTTCTGGTCTTTTTGTTTTAGAAAGAACCTCAAGTTCATGCTTTAATTCCTCCAAACCTTCTTTTGTAACAAATATTTTTTTCTTGTCCATAATTTTGTTTATATTATAATTTCTTGCCTAAAAAAAACCCCTTCCTTTGTGTGGTGGGGGGTGATTTATATAATATCAAAAGACACTATACAAGATGAATTCCCACATGTCAATATCCTGGAGTATAAGGCTAGTTGGGAATAAAAATATTTTTCTCTTCTCTTCTTACATCCCCATTTTCCATAAGTTTTTTTTGAAAATCTAGCTTAAGATAAAAGATTTCCTGAATTACTTGAGCGTATGGAAAAGGATGGAACATAATAAGATTTGAAGATACATATTCTCTTGAAATATTTTTTCTCATGTGAAGATACTGCACGAAGAAAAGAAACCTCTCCACAGGAGTTATTAATATAACAAAAGCTTTTTTAGCTAAACTTTTTTTTACAGAAATTCTTCCCGAATTTTCAAAAGCGTTTGGAAGAAACGAAAGAACCCATTTGTTTTCAAAAAGAAATTTTTCATACATACTATTTTTTGAAAAAATAATTTTTAACTGCGCAATTTCGTGAGCTGTATAGATGTTTCGCATCGCTTTAGGAAGTTCTAAAAAATCTTCTTCCATAAACATATTAGGGCAAATTTTATTTTTAGAAGCAAATACACTCCTACCTCTTCTGAGCCCAAAAACCAAAAGCAATATATTCACAAGAAATCTTGTGGTCCATAAAGTATTTTTTGATGTGATGATAAATAGATCAATATCATGATCTTTGTTAGCATTTTCTACCGAAAGACTTCCGCTAATACCAATTAATTTAACCGTTGGAATAAAAGTAAGAAGTTTTGAAATGAAATATGCTGTTGCTGTTTTTTTCTTATTGTCTGAAATTTTACTAATCCTTTTTTCAATAAATTTTTTTTCACCTTTTAAAACAACATACCCACCATAAGTTTCAAAATATTTATCGTTTTTTTCTATAAGAAACTCAATTCTTTTAAGCGAGGTTTTTTTGTTGTAATGAAGAAACTTGTGTACCTCTGATAATTTGAGCGCATAGGAAAATACCTGTGAATAACACATGGTTTCAATAACTGCCTGTAATAAAGTTTTTTTGTGTTTCATATTTTTATTTAATCCCAAACTTTGATAATGTTTGACTTACTCCAGCACCGAGCGCATCTATGGCAGTGTCAGGGGAGGTATTGTTTAACATGGAATTTATTGCGTTTTCAAGATAATAATTTAGGGCTGTATTTAAAGATGCGTCATAAGTATCTGAAGAAAATGGTGTGGAAACTGCCTTATCTGCTTGATCCAAGAATGGAGACAAAAGGGCGTTTGATGCAAGCAGACTTTTCATATCCCTTCTAGGATACAATTCTCCAAAAGTCCTAGATTTAGCTTCTAAAGCATACATTTTTTGCATAGTATCTTTACTTCCTAAAAATTTTAAAAACTCAAACGCTTCTTTAGGATGCTTAGTTCTTGCTGAAACTCCTTCAGCCCAGTACGAAGCTATTGTCTCTTGTCTGTCATCTGAAAGGCGGGGGACAGGATGAACTTCAAAATTAAGATTCGGATTTGCGTTTTTTATTTGAAGGATATCCCAGGAGTACCCAAAATACATTGCCAGATTTCCTTTCGTAAAGGCAAGTTTTGAATTATCTAGAGATGCATCCCAGGTCTTTCCTTTTCCGCTGCTGTCTCCTTTTGCAAACGGCAAATAATAACCTCCAATCGCATCAATTGTATTCTGTTTTTTTACACCCGCAAGACTTTTCATATCTGCCCTGTTCTGAACAAGAAGCAATGAGATTATGTCTGACGCGTGAGCAATGTTGGAATATGTCCCTAATGCAACCCCAGAGGTTTTTATTTTCCCTTCCTCATCTACAACCGTAAGTGAACTGGCAACATTAGCAAGATCATCCCAGCTTGTTGGAGCAGCTGAAACGTCTCCAGCCTTAAATAAATCTTTATTTATAAAAAGAGCAAGAGTATCAATATGAATTGGTACACCGTAAAATGCGCCATTTCTCTGAAGGTCTTTTGTGACTACATTGTAATAATCTTTATCTAATCCTAAACTCGAAACCACATCTGACGGCAGGGGAAGCATGAATCCTCTTAACTCATCCGGCCAACTATTATGAAATCTAAAAATATCAGGTCCGTTACCGCCATTTATTCGCGTTGTAAGCCTGTCTATATATTGACCCTCACCTTTTATATCACGCATTTCATATTTTACTGTTATAAGCGGATGAGTTCTTTTAAAATCCGCAATAATTTCATTCATAACAGCAGGGTCTTCCCATAAACCCCAGTATGTTAATTCTACGGGACCTTTTTTTGAAGGGAATATTCTTGGCAGAATAAATATCGCAACTAAAACAATTACAACAAGTACCACGAAAAGTCCAATTCCAACCCTAAGAAGTTTTCCCATAACTCCACCTGATTGAGGCATGTTTTGAACCTGAGATACCGGTACCGGCTGTTGAGGAGATAAAGGGTTCGGATCCATAGTATAATTATACTCAAAATACCCAAGTTTTCATATTTAAAAAATTTTACAAGTACTTAAACATTTTACGAAAACTGTAAACTCGAGTAAAATGGATATATATAGTATAATTATGCGTTATCTTTTTGCAATTTAATCATGGCGGTAGATTCAAAGATTAGAAAAAAAACTGCTACTCTAAAAAAACATGTGGTTCACAAAGGAAAACCAGTTTTTTGGTTTGCTGTGGGAGTATTGTTCGCGAGTTTTTGTTTAGCATCAGTAGCCCTTCTTTATTTTAAATTTGCCTTTAAAGATCATGTGATTCCAGGTGTTTTTATAGGAAACATATATGTAGGAGAAAAGAAGCCTGATGATGTTGAAAAAATCTTTGCTGATAAAAATAAAAAAACACAGGAAACAAAAATTACTATTATTTATGAGGATACTATAGCTACAACCTCTGCTAAAGAACTTAATATTGGCTACAATGCAAACCTTATGAGAAAACAGGCTGAGAGTATTGGAAAATCACCAGATATTTTTAGCAATGTCTATTACATTATCAATTCATACCTAAATGGCACAAATCTTTCCCCATCATTCACATTAAACATAGACAAACTAAATACTATACTTGATCCCATACAAAAACAAATTTATATAGAACCGGTTGATGCACTTTTTCAGGTTGAAAATAACAGGGTTGTAGCCTTCAAAAAATCTAGCGATGGAAGAGAGATGGATATAGACACCTTTAAACAGGAATTGGGAAATCATCTTGAATCAATTTCAGAAGGTAAAGAAAGAGAGTTATCTATAACTGTTCCGGTAAAAATTCTAAAACCAACTATTACCACAGAAAAGGCAAATAATTTTGGGATTGTTGAAGAAATTGGCGAGGGAACATCACTCTTTCAACACTCAATCCCAAACAGAATAGACAATGTGATTCTAGCAGCAAGCAAAATAAATGGCATTTTGGTAGCCCCAAATGAAATTTTTTCATTTGATAAATATTTAGGCGATGTTTCTAAAAGTACAGGTTTTAAACAGGCATATGTTATTCAAAATGGAAAAACAGTTTTGGGAGATGGTGGAGGTGTTTGTCAAGTCTCAACCACACTTTTCAGAGCCCTTCTTAATGCCGGACTTCCTATTACAGAAAGAAATGCCCATGCGTACAGGGTAGGATACTACGAAGAGGACTCTCCTCCAGGGATAGATGCAACAGTTTTCTATCCAACGGTAGATCTTAAATTTAAAAACGACACAGGAAACTATATACTCATTCAATCAGCAATTGACCTAGATACACTGCGTCTTACCTTCACTTTGTATGGAAAGCGTGACGGAAGAGTTGCAACGCTTACTACTCCAATTGTTACCAATCAGGTACCGGCTCCTGAAACACAGTATCAAGATGATCCGACCCTTCCAAAAGGAACATTAAAACAAATCGATTTTTCTGCACCGGGAGCAACAGTTGTCTTTAAAAGAACAGTCACAAGAAACGGTGAAACAATAATCCAAGACACTTATAGGTCCGTCTATCAACCTTGGCGTGCCGTCTTTTTACGAGGAACAAAGGAAGGATAAACCTTCTTCTTCTTTTCATGAATAAAATCCTTGCATTTAATAATTTTCATTCTGATATTCAAACCATTAAAAAAAATGGCACCATTGTTCTGGTGGGAGGTTGCTTTGATATTCTGCATAAAGGCCACATGCAGTTTTTGTCATTATCAAAAAAATTAGGGACAAATCTGGTTGTAATGCTGGAGAGCGACGAAAGCGCTAAAAAAAGAAAAGGTGAAAACCGACCCGTCAACACTCAGGAAGAACGTGCAAAAGTCTTATCTTCACTACCCTATGTTGATTTTATTCTTCCAATTCCACACCTCAAAACAGACCTGGAGTATTATGATCTTGTAAAAAAATTGGAACCTGATATAATTGCTGTTACAGAATCTGATCCTGCCTATAATAAAAAGGTTGAACAAGCAGAAATGGTTGGAGGAAAGGTGGTAGAAGTAATAAATCGCTTACCATACTCAACAACGAATCTGATAAATGATAGCAACTTTTTTGCACGAGCTAAAAAAAGCTGAACAAGCAGAAATGGTTGGAGGAAAGGTGGTAGAAGTAATAAAACGCCTCCCGCACTCCACTACCCAGCTTATTCAATCAATAGAAAGATGATATGAAAAAAGTTCTTCTTCTTTACGGGTTATTAGTTATAGTTCTTGTAGGATTTTTGCTTTTTAGAGGTGGAAAATTCCCAAACCTTGGATTTGGTTCATCTGCAACAGTAAAAATAAACAATAAAACATATAAGCTTATTGTTGCAAAAACCACGCAAGATCAAATCAAGGGACTTTCAGGAAAGGAAAGTCTTGCCAAAGATACCGGAATGCTTTTTGTCTTTAAAGACAAGGGAATTTATCCGTTCTGGATGAAAAATATGAAATTCCCCATAGACATTATTTTTATTAACGATAATATAATTACAGATATTTTTGAGAATTCCCCTACTCCTACCCCTGGACAGACAGACGCGGATCTACCTAAGTATAAACCATCACAAGATATTAATTACGTCCTTGAATTAAATGCTAATGAGGTTACTAGTCAAGCCATAAAAAAAGGCGATAAGATTACCCTCAACGGCATAAAATAACAAACCCCATCAGATCTTTTTATGAGAATACTTGCCATAGAATCTTCATGTGATGAGACCTCTGCGGCTATAGCGGAAAAAAAGGGCAACAAAATACTCATACATTCAAATGTCACTGCCACTTCTCTTCAAATCCATGCAAATACAGGAGGCATAATCCCGGAAAACGCCGCAAGAGAACAGCTGAAGCTTATTATTCCAGTAATCGTTAAAGCTCTTTTGGAGCTGAAGGGAGAAAAACCTAAGAAAAATGAAAAAGAAAATTATTCAAGAGCAAAAAAAATACTCGATGAAAAAATTGATGCAATTGCAGTAACGCACGGTCCAGGACTTATTGGTTCTCTTCTAGTGGGCGTGGAAACAGCAAAAACACTTTCATTTATATTTCAAAAACCACTTATTCCGGTTAACCATCTGCTAGCTCATTTATTTGCAAATTTTATTTATAAAAAGAATGAAAAACAAGAAATCAAATTTCCTTTTATAGGTCTTATTGTATCTGGTGGTCACACTGACCTGCTTTATTATACGTCCTTAAATGAATACATTTGGCTTGGAGGAACAAGGGATGATGCTGCGGGTGAAGCGTTAGACAAGATAGGAAGAATTTTAGGATTAAGTTACCCTGCTGGATCAGAGATAGAAAAACGTGCAAAATTAGGAAACAAAACCAAAATAAGGTTTCACGCACCACTCCTAGGAGTAGAAACGTACGACTTTTCTTTTTCCGGACTTAAAACAGAAGTGGCAAGATTTATAGAAAAAAGTGAGATGACAGATGGATTAAAAAATGAGATTTGTTTTGCTGTCCAAAAAGCAGTAATTGATGTTTTAACAAGAAAAACTATTCAAGCAGCAAAAAATTATAACTGCAAAACAATTTTGTTAGGAGGCGGAGTTTCTGCAAACCAAACGTTACTTGAGAAAATGAAGAAAGAAATTGAGACTCAAGAATTAAAGGTTGATATTTTTGCTCCTGAGAAAAAATACTGCACAGATAACGCAGCTATGATTTGCTCACACGCTTTACTTGTTAACACCCCTGTTTCTTGGAAGAGTGTTTCTGCAAACCCTGAGCTGTATTTTGCTTAACGATTCCTAAAATAGTTTTCCCTATTTATCCA
>CAZQIA010000045.1:0-8148 GCA_964593215.1 uncultured Gammaproteobacteria bacterium | reverse complement strand
TAAGTCAAGTTTTCACATCTTAAGAACATAAGGAGATTTAAAAATGGCACATACAAAAGCACAAGGTTCAGTAAAGAAAAATAAGGACTCAATCTCAAAGAGACGCGGTCTGAAAGCTTTTGGTGGAGAAAAAGTTATTCCCGGGAATATAATTGTGCGTCAAAAAGGAACTAAATTTTTTCCAGGAGACGGAACCTCTATGGGAAAAGATTTCACGATTTTTGCAATCTCAAAAGGTTCGGTTTCCTTTAAGAAAAAACTAGGAAAGCAAGTAGTTGAGGTAATAGCATAATGCTTTTTATGGATGACGATAAAGTAATAATTGAGCTTGAAACAAATCTTCTCCAGCCTAATCCCCTGCAGCCTAGAGGCCTTATTTCTCCTGAATCACTTACCGATCTTGTAAATTCAATTCGCGAACAAGGAATTTTAGAGCCAATTGTTGTGGCTAATACTCCTGCAGGATACCAAATTATTGCAGGAGAGAGACGCTGGAGAAGCGCTAAAATCTTAGGTCTCCCTAAAGTACCGGTTGTTGTTAAAAATGTAAGCCCTCAAGTTATGCTTGAGATGTCTATAGTTGAAAATGTTCAGCGTGAAGACCTTAATCCGATTGAAAGAGCTCAGGCATATAAAAGGCTTATTGATGAATTTGGACTTTCAGTTACTGAGGTTGCAAAAAGAGTTGGAAAAAGCCTTCCCTATATTTCAAATACAATTCGTCTCTTAACTCTTCCAGACGCAATTAAAGATGCTCTGGCAGCAGGAGTTATTACAGAAGGACATGTAAGACCTTTAGTTTCTATTGGAGACCATAAATTAATGCTTGCAGCCTTTAAGAGGATTTTAGTTGAGGGGATTTCTGTAAGAGGAGCAGAGGAGGTAGCGCGTCAAGTAAAAGCAGAAATTCAAGAAAAGGAACCTAGAAAAAAAGGAGATAAGCTTCACATTCCAGAGCTTGATGCAATTGCTAAGAAATATCAGGAAGAGAAAAAATTGGATGATGTAAGAATTGACCAAACAAGCAAGCAATTAAGAATTGTAATTATCAAAAAGGGTGACCCGTCAGAAACTGCTGAAATTCTTCGATCACTTCTTGGATAATTTACATTGAATATTTTGGATCCTGAACCCAGCGAATTCTATTTAGGGGCCAGTAGACAAGCGTTGATTTACCAATTACCTTGTCAAAAGTGACAAGACCCCAGTCTCTTGAGTCAGACGAGTAGAGTCTATTATCTCCCATAACAAAATAACTCTTTTGAGAAACAAGGACATCATCTCCTTCATGAGCAAAACCTCTGCTGTCAGTTCTAACTGAAGAGCTAAGATACGCCGATTCATCAAGTTTTTTTCCGTTAATAAACACTTGTCCGTCTTCTATTTTAACTTTTTCACCCGGAAGTCCGATAATTCTTTTTATATAATCTTTGTCTTGGCTAGGAGGAGCCTTAAACACAATTACGTCTCCGCGTTTCAATGAACCAAACCTCTGTGTTAGCAGATTGGTAAAAACGTACTCACCGTTAATAAAGGTTGGGAACATAGAACTTCCGTTAACCTGAAAAGGACGAATTAAAAACGCATAGATAACTACAAAAATTGCGCCTGCTATAACTAAAGTTTCCGCTAAATCTACAAGCCATTTGTATAGACCTCTTATTATTTGCACCATACTATTTTGGCGAATTTGACCTCAAAAGTCAATCCTGAATACTTGTAAACTTTTAAGTATTACTCTTGTTTGATAAAATACATGTGCATTCATGCTCATGTATAGTTCAGCTAAAATACTGTAATAGATAGGACTCGTTCATATTGTAGGAGTTGTTGGTTCAAATCCATGTATGAATGCTTACTAACGTATAATTTTATGAAAATTGTATTTATCACCTCCGCATTTTATCCCTCAATAGGAGGCGTAGAAACACATGTTCTTGAGCTTTCCAAAGAACTTATTAAGCGTGGACATGAAGTTACAGTAATTACTGAATATAAGCAGTCAAGCGAAGCGAGTGATAATGAGGCTAGGGAATTAAAAAGTATTGATGAATCGATCTATTTTATACAAAAAAAACTATATCAAATTAATATATTCTATTTCAAATTCGGTCAACCTTCATTTTTTAAAAAGTTTAAAATCTGGTATTATTTTTTTAATAATAAACAGCTATTTAAAGAAGCAGATGTTATACACTGTCATGACGTTTTTTTCTGGTATCTGCCGCTCAGGCTTATGTATTTTAATAAAAAAGTTTTTACAACATTTCATGGATACGAAACTAAATTTCCACCTGAGAAAAAAGCAGTAATTATTCGTAAGATTTCAGAAAAATTGTCATACGGAAACATATGTATTGGAAATTTTATTTCAAAATGGTATGGGACAAAACCGGATTACGTTTTATATGGAGGTGTTTCAAATGTGAGGAAAAGCAGGCAGGTTTTTAAAAAATTGAAGATATTATTAATAGGTAGATTGGAAAAAGATATTGGAGTGCAAATATATAAAGAAACGTTAAGAAAACTGCAAACAAAACACATTAAATTTGATTTAACGGTTTGCGGAGATGGGTCATTACGGCAAGAACTTGAATCCTACGGAAAAGTTTTAGGAAAAGTAAAGGACATAAACTCAAATATACACAAATCAAACATTGTGTTTGCATCTTCGTATCTTACAATTTTAGATGTGTTGCAGGCAGGAAAACCACTTTTTGCCGTCTACACAAATCCTTTGAAGCATGATTACTTGAGAGACACTCCTTTTGCAAACTATATTACAATTTCAGGAAGTTCTAATGATTTGGTTTCAAAAATAGCAAGTTTCAAGCCTAATAAAGCAAGGATTGAAAAGGGTATAAAATGGGCAGAAAAACAAACGTGGGTAAGCATTGCAGATACCTATATTCAACTATGGAACAAAAAGTGACCCTTATTACAACCGTAAAAAATGAAGAAGGTAACATTGAGGAGTTTTTAAACTCAATACTGATACAAACAAAAAAACCTGACGAGATAATAATTGTTGATGGAGGATCAAAGGATAACACAATTCAGCTACTTTCTAGCTTAAGATATAAAAAACTAAAGTTTAAGATTTTTAAAAAGAATGGTAACCGTTCTGTGGGCAGAAATTATGGAATTAAAAAAAGTTCTCATGAAATAATCCTAGTAAGCGACGTGGGGTGTATTCTTGACAAGAAATGGGTAGAATTAATTTCTCAGCCATTTACTAATAAAAAAATACAAGTTGTATCTGGATTCTACAAGCCAAAAACAGATGGCTACTTTGAAAAGAGTCTTGCCGCTTATACTTGTACTATGCCGGATAAGTTGGATAAGAAGAATTTTCTTCCTTCATCCAGGTCTGTTGCTTTTAGAAAATCCGCATGGGAAGAGGTAGGGGGATATCCTGAAGAGCTTGATACTTGTGAGGATCTAGTTTTTGCAAGAAATCTCAAAAGATTAGGTTTATTATTTTATATACAAGAAAAAGCATTCGTATTGTGGAGACAAAGAAAAAATATTACAGAAGCTGCAAAACAATTTTATATGTATGCGAAGGGGGATGGTCAAGCACATTATTTTAGAAAATCTACTCCTTTTCTTTTTGGCCGATATTTTTTAGGAACAGTTATCTTAGTTTTTGCCTTCACGTTTTCAAGCATGCTTTTGTTTTTAGCTTTGATTGCAGGGTTATTTTTTTACTTATTGTGGGCAATCCAAAAAAATTTTAAATATGTAGGAAATATTCGTGCAATAATATATTTACCATTACTCCAATTTACTTCTGATGTTTTTGTAATTTTGGGTACAAGTGTAGGGTTCTTAAATTCACAATGGAGAAAATAATACAACTTTTTAAGAAAAAAAATAACAGTGGAACTGTATTCAGAAATACATTCTATCTTACGCTTTCTGAATTTTTTCTCAAAGTAATAGGCGTGTTGTGGATTGTTTATCTTGCACACTCAGTTTCTGTTTCTGAGTACGGAACATATAACTATGTAACGGCTCTAATTGCAATATTTTCTTTTTTGCCTGATTTTGGGGTAGGTTTAATAGTGATTAGAGAAATTGCAAAAAGCCCAAAGAAATCCGCAGAGTATCTTGGGAACTCGTTTACTCTTAATGCTGTGCTTTCTATAATTACGTTTCTTCTAATTATAGTGTTTTCATTAATCACTAATGTTTCTAAGGAAATATTTTACTATGTTTTTATTGCTTCAATTACTCTTGTTTTGTCTACGCTTAGAAGTGTTGCTATTTTTTATTTTGATGGACGGGAAAAAATGCATATTTCGGCAGTTCTAAATTCTCTAAATTCACTCCTTTTAATTTCGTGTGCCTCAGTAGGCGTGTTTTTTGGATTTAGACTTGCAGGAGTATTTTATGGAATGCTGGTCGCCACATTTCTCAGTCTAGTTATTTCTTGGAGGGTGCTTTTCTTGTCAGTTATTCCTAAAATTGATTGGAACTTAAAAACACAAAAATACTACCTGGCTCAAGGTTTTCCACTGGGACTTGCTGCATTTTCTGCTTTAATTTACTCACATGTTGATGTCCTTATTTTAGGCAAATTCCTAGGTCAAACTAATGTTGGAATATATTCATCGGCAACACCGTTTGCCTTTGCGCTCATTCAGTTGTTAAACGTTCCTTTTGTTGTAGCTGTGTATCCGGCACTTGCAAGAATTGAAAACAGCAGTAAAAAAAGGTTTATACATGCAATAGTAAAAAGTATAGCTGTAATTCTGTTGTGGAGCGTTCCTTCAGCAATTTTTATTTCAATAAGCTCTCCGTATCTTATTCCGCTGATTTTTGGTCATAAATATGATCAAGGTATTAAATTTTTGCAAGTCCTTATATTCTTTGTCCCAGCACTTAGTTTGTCTGCATTTTTATATAAAGTATTAATTATTTTAAAAAAACAAAATATATATTTATTCATAAGTATTTTTGCTGCAGTCCTTAATATTTTTCTAAATTTCATCTTAATTCCGTTGTTTGGTATTTATGGTGCAGTATGGTCTGCAATTTTAACCCAGTACATCTTACTTTTAGTCTATGTCTTTACTGTTTTATGGTACCTAAAGAGAATGTAAGACTTTTTTAAAAAAACAAAAATCCGTTAGCACTTCAAGCTAAATGTGTTAAAATACTCTCTATGATTCCATTCTATAAACCCTTTTTAGGAAAAGAAGAAATTAAGGAAGTTTCAGAAGTAATTAAATCGGGTTGGATTGGTATGGGTCCAAAAACAGATGAGTTTGAGAGAGAATTAGAAAAGTATGTTGGGAAGAAATATATAGTTACCACAAACTCCGCTACCGCAGCACTTCACCTTGCCCTAAAATTAGCAGGAATAAAAGAAGGTGATGAAGTAATCTCTCCGGCGCTAACTTTTGTATCTACAAATCATGCGATTTTATACCAGAATGCAACCCCTGTTTTTTGTGATGTTGACCCTGATACCTTATGCGCAGATCCGAAGGATATAATCGCCAAAATTACTCCCAAAACAAAAGCTATAATAGTAGTGCATTATGGCGGGCACGCTGTTGATTTAGACCCGATTCTTAAAGTTGCAAAGAGAAAAAATATAAAAGTTATTGAGGATGCAGCCCATGCATATGGGGGAAGTTACAAAGGTAAAAAATTGGGAACAATTGGTGACTTTGGTGTATTTTCCTTCCATCCTGTAAAAGGAGTTGCTACACCTGATGGAGGGGCTGTATATACAAGGAGTAAAAATGCAGCAAAAAAGTTAAAAGTCTTGAGGTGGATGGGAATAACAAAGGGGACATGGGAGCGGTCAGGGAACAAAAAATACTCATGGTATTATGATGTTGTAGATGTGGGATATAAGTATCATCCAAATGATGTTTCTTCTGCATTTGGACTTGCACAACTAAAAAAAATTAAAATTACTATAAAAAAGAAAAGAAAAATATATGACTCCTACATGGCAGGTTTAAAAGATATTTCTTGGTTAAAATTACCCGTAGAAAGATCTTACGAAACTAATGCTCTGCATAACTTTTGCATACAAACTCCCCACAGAAACGAACTGGTAGAATTTCTAAAAGAGAAAGGAATAGGAACAAGTGTGCATTACATTCCAAATAATCATTATAAAATGTATAGAAAGTTTAGAGCGAACATTCCGGTAACGGAAAATGTATGGAAGAAAATTTTGCTTCTTCCGCTTTTTCCCGACCTAACGCAGAAGGATGTTTCATATATCATAAAAACTCTTCGCGAGTTTAAATTCAAATGAAGATGAATTCTCCTAAGCCTTCCAGAAAATTTGCTATTATCTTCGACGATTTAGATGAAACAACAATAAATAAAAATGTTGGGCTATTTGCTCAATTTATTGCTGAGCAAGGAATCGGTGTTGATTTTATTACAGCAAAACTTCCAAAAAATACAAAAGTAGAGTTTAATCAAAAAAATATCAATATAATAAAAATTCCCGCAAGTAAAAAATGGCCTCAACTTCAAGCAAAACATTTTCTTAAGTATTTTGACAATAATATAAACAAATATTTTTGTGTCTGGGTATATAGGGGAAGACCTTACACTGAGCACGTGGTTGATTTTGCGAGTAAAAGAAATGTTTTAACACTTATTAAATTAGATTCAGACGTGTCGGTTTCACAGTTTGGAAAATTATTTTTTTCCTTAAGTAAAGCTCTTAATATAAATGAAAAAAAGCTCTACAGTGCCTCATTTTTTCTGTTAAAAATTTTATCAATAATCCCAAGCGTTAGGGGTTTTATGCATTATGATTCCATACTGTTCAGAAGTTCACTTGTTTTGTGTGAATCAAAAAAAATAGCAAATATTGTAAGAAAAAAAATTCCTGATTCTCGGGCATTTTATTTTCCCAATGCAATTCCTGTAAAAAAATACAACGAATACACAAATATTTTTAAACATGATGGTTACAAAAAAAAGAATCTTATAATTTCAGTAGGAAGAATTGTACCGGTAAAACAGTACGAACAGGCAATAGTAGCTTTTTCAATGCTTTCAAAAAAAATACAAAGTGAGTGGAACTATGAAATAATTGGACCTGCTGTAGACAAGGAGTACAACAAGTTGTTACTGAAGCTAATTAAAAGTCTTAATTTAGAAAGGAAAGTAAAAATGACAGGTGGATTATTTGATAAAAATTTATTTTTAAAATATTTCTCATCATCAATTTTACTTATGCCTTATAAAGAAAAAAAAGATGGCGTAGAGATGGAAGGACAACCAAACGTGATTCCTCAGGGTATGTTTTTTAAAAATGCGCCAGTAGTTACGTCATTGTCTGGCACGAGACACTTTATTAAAAAAAACGAGCAGAATGGAATTCTTTTGTCTAGTAATAATCCGGAAGAAATAAAAAAAGGCATAGAAATTCTTATAGCTGATAAAAAAGCGTTACTTAGTATTCAGGAAAATGCTTACAAAAAAATATGTACGGAGTTTAATCTTGATAAACTTGCAGAGGAGGTATGGAGAACAATTTTGGACATGGATTACGAATTATATTTGCAAGATCAGAAAAGTGATACTTTAGCTCTTGAACCTGAGGTAATAAAAAAAGCAGTATATAAATATTTAGATTTTTTAACTAAAAAAATAAAAAATATTAATTTTAAAAGTGCAAAAATATTAGATATTGGATGTAGGGAATTTTACACTTATGACTACTTTTTGAAAAAGTACGAAAACTTAATTCAGGGAATTGAAATTGGACCGGAAGCGTTAGATTTTTCAAAAAGAAAAAATATTACTGAAGTGGACATTCATGAGATGACAAGTGTTTTTAAATATAACTCTTTTGACGTAATATTGTCTTTTCATGTCCTTGAGCATATGTACGACTTGTCAGTGGCGTTAAAAAATTGCCATGCAATTCTAAAGAAAAATGGAATACTTTTCTTTGCAATTCCCATGCCTTCACATGACACAAGAAGAAGTCATTGGTTGAGTCTTGCAAATCAGAAGGAAATGATTAAACTACTTGGTGAATCAGGTTTTAAGTCAGTTTTCTATAAAACTTACCCTGCCGATGTTTTTAGAAATGAACCTGAAATGATTGGAATTTTTAAAAAGATCGCATCCCATTGAGTGCGACCGGCAGGAGTG
>CAZQIA010000044.1:0-8265 GCA_964593215.1 uncultured Gammaproteobacteria bacterium | reverse complement strand
CTTCAGGAAATAATAGATAAAGAAAAAATCCTAGTTTTAGGCTTTGAAGAAAATTTAACTTACTCAGAATATAAGCGTTTCAAAAGGCTTAAAAATGTAAAATTCAAAATGTCAGAGGATATTATAGAATTTCTAAGGCAAGAAAAAGACTTAGAAGAATTACAGACTTTACAAAAAGCATGCAAGCTTACTGATGAGTGCTTCTCCCAGGTTCTAAAATTTGTTAAGCAGGGAATTACTGAATTGGGAGTTGCGTGGGAGATGGAAAAATTTATAAGAGAAAATGGTGGAGAACTTGCATTTCCTACAATAGTCGCGTTTTCGGAAAATTCAGCGGTTCCCCACCACAAAACCTCAGATAAAAAGCTTGAGAAAGATTCAATTATTCTTTTAGATTTTGGCGCAAAAGTAGATGGATATTGTGCAGATATGACAAGAACTATTTTTTTTGGGAAAGCTCCGGATGAATTTAAAAAAATGTACAAGGCAGTTCGTATTGGACAACAGCTTCCTTTCGAAGTAACAAAAACCGATCCCACACCAGAAGCTATTGATAAAACGGCGCGTGACTTTGTAATTTCTCAGGGTTTCCCTAGCGTTCCGCATTCCGTAGGACACGGTGTAGGACTAGAGGTACATGAATTACCGCATATTTCTCCAGGATTTAAAGAAATAATTGAACCTAATACGCCTTTTACTATTGAGCCAGGAATTTATATCCCCGGGTTTGGCGGGGTAAGAATTGAAGATACTGTTTTTTTTAATGGAAAAGAAATCCTTGCCCTAACAAACTCTTACAAAAACCTCATAGAATTATAAAATCTCTTCTGCTACAATAAACTCCATGCTAGACAATAGAGCAATTATTGGTTTTATTGTTATTGTGTTGATAGGCTTAGGACTTGCCGTTTACGTTTCAGGAAAATCTAATCCATCTGGTTCAGCAAAAGTAGCTGACACTTCTGTTTTAGATACGCCGTCTCCACAAATTACCATTCCAGAAATAAAAGATCAGCCAACCACAACACCTATGCCAACATTAGTTCCAATTTCTGCAACAAAAGGAGTAATTAAAACTGCAAAAGGAGATATAGAGTTTGTCCTCTACCCAAATGATGCCCCTAAAACAGTTACAAATTTTGCAACACTTTCTAAATATAAATTTTATGATGGTTTAACATTCCACAGGGTGGAACCTGGATTCGTGGTTCAGGGAGGAGACCCAAATGGAAACGGCACTGGAGGAACCTCTATTTATGGAGCAACTTTCCCTGATGAATTAAATCCTGAAACAGAGAGCTATAAAGAAAGCTATAAAGAAGGAGTTATAGCTATGGCAAATAGAGGTCCCAACACTAACTCTTCACAATTTTTCATCATGTGGGAAGATCACCCGGAGCTACCTCACAACTATACAATTTTTGGGAAAGTAACTGCAGGAATGGATGTAGTTCATAGTATGGTGGCTGGCGACAAGATCCTAAGTATTACGGTAGAGTAATTCTATGTACATCCTCTTATGTGCTCTTATTTATCCGCTTGTCCTTTCACCACGTTTGTTAAGTCGTAAGGCGTGTCGCAACACATAAAAACGTCTCCTTTTTGTTCAGGCTTTCTGGGACATGTTGCACATGGCTCCCATACTTCTTGAGAAAGTTTATCTGTAGATACTTCTTCTCCTCCCATTTTTGTAAACATGGGACCACTCATCTCATTTCCCAATGCAAACAATGTAGCATTTGGATTTTTTTTCTGTTGCATTTCTAAAACAACTTGCGTTGCAATAGTCCCTACCCCTTTACCTCTAGACTTTTTGTCTGTATAAATAGAGCCTATTTCAACTGCACCGTCTAAGTATTGAGCAGTTGCTGCGGCGTGCCCTAAAAGATGCCCTGAAGGATCTTTCACTAGTATTGAGTCCCCTTTCGAGAACATATCAAGTACTTCCTGTGGGCTTTTAGGAAGCATTGTTCCGGCAGCTCTAGTCCATCTAGACACTTTAATTGCAGCCACTGCATCGTATTTATCAGGCTGATAAACCTTAAATCCATTTATATTTACATCTGTTCTATATTCGTGCATATTTAAAACTAAAAAGCCCTTGTAAATTTCCTCTCAAATTTGAAAAGAAACTTACAAGGGCCTACAAGTTAGAGGCGGTGCCACCTTGTTTCCGTTGAAGCTAAGAAAAAACCACCCTGTGGGTGGTCGGCATATAAACTTCAACGCTTACTGCGCTCCGTTGCCGACACGCATTCTGTATTTTACGGTTCAGATTCCGTCGCAATTTTCTTTAAAGATTTACTTGCGCGGCTCGTCTACTGCGGTAGACTCAATCGCCATTTATACTATTATACTAAAAACATCAATCTAACGCAAATTTGGAAAAAATTGAGGCTAAAAATGAAAAGTAATTAAGAAAACTGATTTAAAATCTGAAGTGGGAAAATGCGCGGTTGGTCCCTTCTTCGCTTACGCTCAGAGGGACTTCATCGTGCTTTAAAACCGAAAATGGCTAAAAGCACGATTCGCCTCTGCCATTTTGTGTGCTACATCTCTTTTTCTAATTGCCTCTCCCATGTTTTTATTTACATCCATAATTTCTGCTGCTAATTTTTCAGAGAATTTTTTATAATCTGCGGTAGGTCTTTTATTTGCTGCCTCTAGAATCCACCTAATAGCTAAAGAGATTCTTCTGGAACCGCGTACTTCTGTAGGAACCTGGTATGCTGCTCCTCCAATTCTTCTAGCTTTAACTTCTACTTTTGGAGCTACATTGTCAACTGCTTTTTCAAAAGAAGCTAGGGGATCAGTTTCTCCTTTTTCTTTCATGAAATCTAGTGCGTCATACACTACGCCTTGAGCAATGGTCTTTTTACCATCGCGCATTAACCTATTTATGAATTTTGCCAAAAGAAGATTATTGTAGATTGGATCTGGTTCTATATTTCTTTTTCTTGTTACGTGTGCTCCTCTTGCCATAGTTTTTAAAAATTTCCTTTAAATATATTTAGTTTGTATATCATTTTTCAAAAATATACCGGGAGTCTCTGGTAAGTCCCGAGGTCATATCCGAGGGACGCACCGAGAGTTAACGGTATAAAACTTTAAGCAGCTGCTGCCCCTCCTGAACCTTTTGCTCCGTACTTAGAGCGTGAAGATTTTCTGTTTTCAGTTCCACCCAAATCAAATTTTCCTCTCACTAAGTGATATTTTACTCCTGGTAAATCTTTTACCCTTCCGCCTCTTACCAATACAATTCCGTGCTCAGCAAGATTATGTCCAATTCCCATGATGTACGCGGTAACCTCTTCTCTATTAGAAAGCTTAACTCTAGCTACTTTACGAAGAGCTGAATTAGGCTTCTTAGGAGTCATGGTTTTAACTAAAGTTACAACTCCGCGTTTCTGTGGAGAATAAACGTTACTGTAGGATCTAGTTCTGGCATTAAAAGTAGATCTAAGCGCTGTTGCTTTAATTTTCTTGCCCTTTTTAGATCTTCCTTTTTTAACTAATTGATTAAGTGTTGGCATAATTTTTGTATTTTACACTATTTTGAGCCTATATTCCAGAGGTATACGTTTTTCTCAAGGCTCCCAGGAAAAATCAAGGGGAAACTACTTATGCTTGAGGCACTTCGCTCTGAATTTGAGGCTGTTCTACTCCTTGGACTACATTTCCTTCCATAAAGTCCTCACGGACTGGAATAAGACGTCCCACAATAACATTTTCTTTAAGCCCGATAAGATTGTCTTCTCTACCTTCTAATGCTGCATCAGTAAGAACTTGAGTGGTTTCTTGGAATGAAGCTGCTGATAGCCATGAATCTGTTACCAAGGCTGCTTTAGTTACCCCTAAGATAGTTTCTCTTGCTGAAGCTGGCTCTCCACCCTCCGAGATCACATTTGCGTTTTCTTCTTCAAATCTTACCTTAGAAACCAAATCTCCTGGAAGAAGTGCTGTGTCGCCTGGAGTCTCAATCATAACTTTATCAGACATCTTTCTTACTATAGTTTCAAAATGCTTGTAGTGAATTGAGATACCCTGAGATTCATACACATTTTGAACTTCTGCAATTAAATATTCTTGTGCAGATTTAAGTCCTGAAACTTTTAACACATCTCTTGGATCAAGATATCCTTCACAAAGTCTAGTTCCGGCAATTACCTCTTCACCCTCTTCTACTAACAAGCTTGCAGTAAGAGGAACAAAGTATTCTCTTTCTTCAACTGGCTTTACTTTAGTATTTCTCACTCTAATAATAAATCCATCATCCATTTTATTGATTTGCACTTTTCCTGTGATTTCTGCAACAGGAGCTAGATTCTTAGGACGTCTTACCTCAAAAAGTTCTTCCACACGTGGAAGACCCTGGGTCACGTCAGACATAACAACTCCTCCAAAGTGTTTAACACGCATGGTAAGCTGTGTTCCAGGTTCTCCAATGGATTGTGCTGCAATCACCCCAACCGGAGTTCCCATATCCGCAAGTCTGTATGCGCTCATATCCCATCCATAACAGCGTGCGCAGATTCCATATTTAAGTGCACAATATAATGGGCTTCTAACTGTAATCTTCTCAATTGCAGTATCTGAGATAATCATTGGAAGTGCGTCGTGATTAATAGGATCTCCCTTTTTAACAATAACATTCTTTCCTTTTCCAATATCATGAGTTGCAACTCTTCCTAACAGCATGTTTGTCATGTAGGAAGTGTTTTCTCTTAGATCCATGTTTACCTCAATTCCTATATCGGTGCCACAATCATCTTCTCGGATAATAACATCATGGGTAACGTCTACTAAACGGCGAGTTAAGTATCCTGCGTCAGCTGTTTTCAAGGCTGAATCTGTAAGACCTTTTCTTGAACCGCGGGCAGAGTTTACGTATTCAAAAATAGAAAGCCCTTCTCTAAAGTTAGATTTAATAGGAAGTTCCACAATGCGTCCTAGAGGGTCGTAAATAAGTCCTCTCATAGCAGCAAGCTGTTTTATCTGGTCTTTTCCAGCTCTAGCTCCTCCGGATTCTGCAATGATTCTTACCATGTCATTAGCCTCAAAAAGATTCCAAGTCAGATTTGCAATCTTTTCTGTGGTCTCTAACCAAACATTATTCATAAGTCTTTTTTGCTCAGAGAGAGTAATAAGACCTTGCTGATATTCATTTTCAATCTCCTTAATCTTTTCTTCTGCGTCTAAAATAAGTTTGTTCTTATCTGGAAGCATCTTTAAGTCAAATGTAGAAACTGAAATTCCTGAAATAGTAGCAGAGTAGAAACCAATTTCTTTTATGCTATCAATTAGTTTTCCTACTTCGTCCTCAGAAAGCTCCACCATAGCGCGCGTCACTAACTCTTTAATAGTTGCAGCCTTAATTTCTTTATTTACATACCTAATTTTTTCTGGAAGTTTCGCGTTAAAGAGAATTCTTCCCATACTGGTCTCAACAAGAACATCTTTAATCTTTACTTTGATTGGCTCTCTTAGGGCGATTTTTTTAAGTGAAAACGCAAATACTGCCTCATCTTCATTTGCAAAATGAGGAAGAACCTCTCTTCTTGCACGCTCGTCAATACTGGTAAAGTAGTACACTCCTAAAGCCATTTCTTTGTTAGGCAGTGTAATAGGGGATCCATCTGCCGGCTTTAAGAGATTGTGCTCAGGCATCATAAGGGCAATAGCTTCTTCTTGTGCACGGGATGAGAGGGGAACGTGAATTGCCATCTGATCTCCGTCAAAGTCTGCATTGTAACCTGCACAAACGCAAGGATGGATTCTAATAGCAGATCCCTCAACTAAAACCGGGTAAAACGCCTGAATACCTAATTTATGAAGGGTTGGAGCACGGTTTAAAAGAACTGGATGGTTTTTTGTAATTTCTTCTAAGATGTCAAAAACCTCCGGTGGACGTTTCTCAATATAACGTTTTGCAGCTTTTGCGTTAGGTGTAGTAAGTCCGCGTGAGATAATTTCTCTGATAACAAACGGTTTGAAAAGCTCTAATGCCATTTCTTTAGGAAGTCCGCACTGATTAAGAGTGAGTTCTGGACCTACAATAATAACTGAACGTCCTGAATAATCAACGCGTTTTCCAAGAAGATTTTTTCTGAATCTTCCTTGTTTTCCGCGCAGGATATCTGAAAGTGATTTAAATTGTCTCTGCGTAGTAGAGGTTCTAATAGATGTATCTATTAAGTAATCTACTGCCTCCTGAAGCATTCTTTTTTCATTTCTTAAAATAATTTCAGGGGCACCTAATGAAATTAAGTGCTTTAAACGGTTATTTCTATTTATTACACGTCTATATAAATCATTTAAATCTGAGGTTGCAAAACGTCCGCCGTTTAACTGAACCATAGGTCTGAGGTCTGGCGGTAAAACCGGAAGGGTTCTTAAGACTAATGAAGCTGGTTTGAATCCTGCTTTATAGATAGATTCATACAGATGAAGTCTTTTCAAAAGTTTTAATTCTTTTTGTCCTGAAGATTTATGAATCTCTTCTCTTAATTCACCCACTAATTTTTGGATATCAATAGAATCAATTGCTGTAAGAATTGCTTGAGCTCCTGTCTCTACTTCAAAAAATAGAGGAATATCATATTCAATAAGTCTTACATACTCTTCTTCAGACAAAACATTCCATAACTTAAGACCCTTAATAATATCTGAAACTCTCGTAAAGATTTCCTCAGTTCTTTCTGATTCAGCAGCAAGTCTTTTATCAAGCGCAATATTTTTCTGTCTATAAAGGACTTTAGTTTCTTCTAATACTAGATTCTTCTGTTCATCAGCAAGTCCTTTTTCTGCTTCTTTTAATTTTTCTGACTCTTCTGTAACAAGAACCTCTTTTTCTCCCTCTATTTGTTCCTTAATTCTGGCAAGTCTCTTTTCTTTAAGATCTGCTAGAACTTTTTGGGCTTCTTTTCTTTTGTCTTCGTCAATTTGAGTAACCAAATATGAAGCAAAATAGACAACTGACTCCAGTTCTTTTTGCGAAATGTCTAATAGAGTAGACAGTTTAGAAGGAGTTCCTTTAGAAAACCATACATGAACCACTGGAGTTGCAAGCTGGATATGTCCCATTCTTTCACGTCTTACTCTAGAATAAGTAACTTCAACTCCGCATCTATCGCAGACTATTCCCTTATATCTAATTCTTTTGTATTTTCCGCAGTAACATTCAAAGTCTTTTGTAGGACCAAATATTCTTTCATCAAAAAGTCCATCTTTTTCAGGCCTGTATGTTCTATAGTTAATGGTTTCAGGCTTTATAACCTCACCGTAAGACAAATCTTTTATGGTTTCTGGCTCAGCCACTAAAATCTTAAGACCTTTAAAGTCTGAAATATTTATTGCGTCAAATTTTTTCTCTCTTCTTTTCTTTCCGTCCATATTTGTGTATTTTACAAAATTGAGCTTAAAAACTCTAGTTTGCTAAATCCTCCTCTGTTGGCTCTTCCACGTCCATTAAGTTTTCCTCTGATGCTGTTGTTGGAGCATCTTTTACGATTGCGTCTTCTGCTGATGCTACGTCTATGTCAAGTGTTTCTGATGCTTCTTCTAAGTCTGATGCTTCTTTTCTGATTTGTTCTTGTGCATCTAGCTCTTCTTCTGACTCTTCTTCTACCGGTGCAACGATTGCCTCAGTAGGCTGAACAAGCATTCCCAAGGACTCTAACTCTCTTATAAGAACCTTAAATGATTCAGGAACTTTAGGGGTTGGAATATCTGTACCCTTAATAATAGCTTCAAATGCTTTGGCACGACCAGCAACGTCATCTGATTTGGTTGTTAACATTTCCTGTAATGTGTATGCAGCTCTATGAGATTCAAGTGCCCACACTTCCATCTCTCCTAATCGCTGTCCTCCCATTTGAGCTTTTCCTCCAAGAGGCTGTTGGGTAACTAATGAGTACGGTCCGGTAGATCTAGCATGAGCTTTATCTTCAACCATGTGAATAAGTTTCATTATGTATCCGATTCCTACTACTACATCATTTTCGTATTGATCTCCGGTTCTTGCATCAAAAAGTTTTACTTTTCCGGTTGCAGGAAGTCCAGCTTTTTTCAAAAGATCAAACATTCTATCTTCTGGTTGCTTCTCAAAAGCAGGGAGTGCAAGCTTCATATTAAGTCTCTTTGCCGCCCATCCAAGATGTGCCTCAAGAAGCTGTCCAAGATTCATACGGGATAACACTGAGATGGGGGAAATAATAATATCCACCGGTGTTCCATCTTCTAGATATGGCATGTCAGACTCTGGAA
>CAZQIA010000043.1:5913-8355 GCA_964593215.1 uncultured Gammaproteobacteria bacterium | reverse complement strand
TGAGCTAAAAGAAGAGATTTTAGAATTTATAAATAGTTTTAAAATGTTATTTCTTGCGCCTATTAAATAAAATTCCTATGAAATTTAGAAATAGAACGGAAGCAGGAAAACTTCTTGCAAAAAAATTAAAAAAATACATAAAAAAGGACGTTATAGTGTACGCACTGCCGAGAGGAGGGGTAGTTACCGGAGTTGAAGTTGCAAAATATTTAACTTCCCCTCTTGATCTTCTAATAACAAGAAAAATTACGTATCCCTATAACCCAGAATATGCAATTGCGGCAATTTCAGAAAGCGGTGAAATGGTGGGAAATAGGGCGGAGCTTATGACTGTTGATGAAAAATGGCTGGAGGAAGAAATGGAAAAACAAAAAAAGGAAGCTGTAAGAAGAAGGGAAGAGTATTTGTTAGGAAGAAAAATGTATTCTCCTACGGGGAAAACGGCAATCATAGTAGATGACGGTGTGGCAACAGGTTTATCCTTGAGGGCAGGAGTTTTGGAAATAAAAAAATACCATCCTAAAAAAATTGTGATTGCGTGTCCCATCATACCTCTTCCCAGTGCCCGTATTATTCAAAAAGAGGTGGATGAAATAGTTGCGGTTGAAATTTTACCTGAGGATGCGTTTCTTGGAGCAGTGGGGGCGTACTATGAAGACTTTAGACAAGTTGAGGGATATGAGGTGATACGGATTTTAGAAGACTATGCCCGGTTCATGCGCAGTCAAGATGGTCAAAGAGAATTTAGCATGAAGCATGCACCTTATGGAAGTGATTTTATGGATTACGATAAACCATAGATGAGATGAAAATGATTTCATTTTTTTACTGGGCACCGCGGGTTTTATCAATTATCTTTATTCTGTTTCTTTCCATTTTTGCACTGGATATATTTATTCCCGGAAAAGACCTGTGGTATTATGCTGTTGGCCTCTTTATGCATCTAATTCCAAACTTTATTCTTCTTGGGGTTCTGGTACTTTCTTGGAAAAAAGAACTTATTGGCGGGATAGTCTTTATTCTTGCAGGTCTGGTATTTACGTTCATCTTTAAAACATATGAACTTATTCCCAATTTCTTCATAATTTCTTTTCCGCTTTTTTTAATTGGAGCTTTGTTTTTAGCCTCATATTTTACAAAAAGAGGTATAATACATAAGAAATGAAAAATGTACGCATATTAGAAAGCTTTTTTGCACAGGAAGCGCTTAGTCATCTCAGAGATAGAAACACAAATACCCAGAACTTTAGATTTTACTCTGACAGGTTATCTCAGCTTTTAATAGAAAGCGCTATTCAGGATAGCGATATGCAGACTGTTAAAATTGTCACCCCTATTTCTCAAACTACCGGAGTAAAAATAACTGAAGATTTTGTTATAGTTCCCATATTGCGTTCTGGGGTAGCCATGCTTCCGGCAGCCCTTCATTTGCTTCCCAAAGCAAAGGTAGGTTTTGCGGGAATTTACAGGGATGAGAGAACAGCGCTTCCCCATGAGTATTACTGGAAAATTCCGAGGATTTCTGCAAAAAGCACTGTACTTATCTTAGACCCCATGCTGGCAACCGGAAATTCTTTGATTTTAACAGTAGAAAAACTTTTAAAAGAAAAGCCTAAAGAGATACGAATTGTTTCCATGGTGGGCTCACCTCAGGGCATAAAAAATATTCATAAAAGCTTCCCTGATATTATGATTTTTCTGGCATCAGTTGATAGTAATCTAAACAGTCAAAAATTTATTGTTCCGGGTTTGGGAGACTTTGGAGATAGGTTCTTTGAAACCCCAACAGACCTGGAGCTAATGGAAAAAGGAAAACCTAACAACAGACACTGGTACGAATAACTTACTATATGTGGTCTCCAGTGTCTTTTTCTCCTTCCTCCTTTGTTTTGTGAACTGTTTGGTCCTTATGGTGAGCAGGGCTGTATATAGTGTAAAGCTTCATATTTTCCTCAGAAGTGTTAATGATATTATGCTCAACTCCTGCGGGTATTATAAGAGCTACACCGTCTGAGAGAGTGTGTTCTTCACCGTTTAGAACTGCCTTTCCCGTACCTTTTTCTACTCTAATAAACTGGTCAACTATTTCATGTACCTCCATGCCAATTTCTTCATGTGGCTTAAGACTCATGAGAACCAGCTGGCAATGCTGGGAGGTAAAGAGCACTTCTCTAAAATTCTCATTTTCCAGCGTTTTTTCTTCTATGTTTAAAATGTATCCTGTCATATTTCACCTCCATTCTTTTTTCTGTCTTTTAAAATACTGTAATGGAAAAAGAATGATCCTAGAAGCCCAAGGGCTGAAGGACATCTTTGTTCCTTCTAGATTACTTCGTGAAAATGAAGAATGCAATGTTTTAGGTCACACGTTTAGTGTCTGCAAATGTTCTTTGTATTGACTTTGTAATGCGCTACATTATAATCATTTCCTATGCAGAGAGA
>CAZQIA010000043.1:0-5813 GCA_964593215.1 uncultured Gammaproteobacteria bacterium | reverse complement strand
TCTTTGTATTGACTTTGTAATGCGCTACATTATAATCATTTCCTATGCAGAGAGAAATACTTACGGGGAAAGCGCAATTTAGACATCAGGATAGCGCAAGCGGTGGGGTTCCCAGCTCTGGTCAGGGTGAAACGGATTCTCAGCCAGATCCGTTTTTTGAAAGAAGACAGGATTTTATCGCACGTGTTTCGGCACTCAGATTAGAACCAAAGCAATTACTTGTTGTGAATGAGCTTTTAAAGCATGTAGACAAAACTGAAGCTGTTACCATTGATCAACTTGCTTCTGATGTGTATCCTGATAGGCCATTTTCCAGAGCAAAACCACTTATTAGCAACCACATGAGTAGACTGAGATTTTCCCTGCCAAATGTAGGCCTAAATATTGCGTATGAATTGACAGGACGGAAAAATAAAAGAGGCCCCAAACAGAAAGGTTATTACCTAGCAGAAACGTTGCGTCATGCAAGAGATGAGGAGGAGATTAGTAGGCCATCAGGGGCAGATCATGACGATGTATATCTGGTAGAAGGGCTTTTAAGTATACTTTCCGAGCTTAAAACCTCAAAGAAAGAAGATGAAGTCAGAGGTGAATTTGATGAGTTAGGGAGAAGAATATTCAGAAGGGAACGCACAGGTTCAGATAAGCCTCAATATGTTCCGGGGACTGGAATTAGATTGGGTGGAAATATAGGTTTGAACGAAGATGGGCATTTGGCGTGGGTAGGTCCCAAACCTGATCCTAAAACTTTACCGCCAAATCCGGTTACACATGTTACAAAATTTGAACCTGCCGGGACTGATTCTTCTCACAATGGTTTGCCAGAAATAAAAGACTTTACATATAAAAATGGTGAAGAACATGCGCATAGAGTTAGATATGAGGAGGCAGAAGGTGCAACATCAGAGGGAATCTGTATACACTGTGGCGCACACAAAACAGGAAAAAACTGGCTTTCCGATACTGACTTTATTACAAATGAAGAACACAGAGTTGGACTCTGGTAAAATTGACATTCTCAGGTGACGGGAGTAGAATTTTGACAGTATGAAGGGTGCACTTTTTCTTTTTTTGGGTCTTGCAATAGGACTTATTTCCGGAAGTATACTTTTAATTCCGCATGAGAAATCACAGGTTTTAGGCACACACACCGTAAAAATTCCAACTCCCACCGTAACTCCCATAATTACGCCTTATAAATAGCCAAAACGTGATAGAATAGTTTTGTGGATTATACAAAACAAACAGAGGAAAAGGTAAAAACTGAGATTTCTGATGTAAAGAGGAAACTTCAGAGAGCAGAGGAGTTGTTAGAAAATATTACCACACAGGATCCGCTTGCACCAGATTCCGTAGGCAATGATCCTCTGGTTAACAAACTTAAAGAAGAATAATCATGCTTTTTACTCAATAGGTCCCAGATTCTATCAGGAGAGAACTGTAGAGTGTTCCAGCCGATCAACTCCGCAAAAAGGTTAAATATTTATCCCATAGTTTGACAAGTAGGTGTTTTTTTGATAAACTTCGCGCTTATGGAGAGAAGAAGAGGCGTAGAGAAAAGAAAGACTAAAAAAGAGATTTCTAAACAGCAAGATCGTGAAAGAAAAGCACAGAGGCGTACTCTAACCCGCCGTGCGCTTATCCTGGGAGGGGTATCGCTTCCAGTGCTTGCAGCTGGCGGACTTATTTCACACGAGTTGGGAAAGTCTTCAGAATCGTTCTCAGTCGAAGACCTTAAAAGAGCAACTGCACTTGCTATAGATGATTATGAAGCAGTTTTTGGTCCTACCTTTAAAAGGGAACAAGTATTAGAAAGTGTATTTCTTCGTGAATCAGGTACAGATGAGGTAAACAGTGGAATAGATGCAAGCGGTGAAAGTGCAGTATCACTTGCTACAACCAGCGTTGAGGAGCCCTACAGAATTACACTCTCGAGTGATTATTTAAACTCTCTGCCTGTTTCTGAGAGGGAAACTTCAGCTCGCTTACTTCTTATACACGAACTCTGGCACTATAACTCAAAAACGGGCTCTGATCCTGAAACGTCAAGCTATATATTCTCAAAAGTTCCGAAACTCTCTGAATTGCAGCTAACCCCTACGTTTACAAAGGGTTTTAGGATTGTTGGCACAAGTAAAACGGATGGAAAGAAATACGGGTGGTTTAATGGCGTGGAAGAGGCAACCGCGTTTGCTGCAGCAAAATTTGTGGCACAGAAAAGAGGGCTCTATAATCCGGCAAACCCTATGTTTAGAAGTTATTCATTTCAACAGGAAACGGCAACACTTGAACACTTAATTGACCGTGCGTTTGAGACTAGAGAGCAAGCTTTTAATACGATTGCATCATTTAGAGGAAGTCCTCAGCCTCTGCGCAGTTTTGCCTACCATATAGGCACAAATAATCTTCATCTATCGGGATCGGAAGCAACACAGGGCGGAATTGCAATTTTAAGTTATGTAAACTCAGGAAATCTGAAAGGTGTACAACAGATTACCGGATAAAAAATCCCTCAGACTTTGTCCACCGCATTATTCCCCAAAGTGACTATTGTTTTTTTTAAAAAAGAGAGTAGAATTCTGTTTTATGACTACAGAAACGGTATCAGTACCTCAGGCAGACGCATTGAGAGCAACTGACAGGATTCTTCAAACAGATTTAAAGACCATGACCCTAGAAACTGCTACAGAGTTGGGTATGCGCTATTTTATGGAAGAAAGAAATATATTTGAGAGAAGAATGGTTGCTTTGAGAAGTGTAGTACCTGAAAATGTTAGGACTGCATGGGATACGCTAGCTGATAAATATGCTCAAATATCCCAGGCAATTGATACGGGAGACACCAGACCAGTTAAAGAGTTTGTATTGAAAGCGGGAATTGAGTTAAATAAACAAGCACAAAATCCGGACAATAAGCACATAGGACGTTTAGGACGTGCACTATACACTGTAGGCTCCCGCATGCAGGTGACCCTGGGTTCCCCCCGCTAGAGTCCAAAACCTCGTTTGACTTTGGGCAACGGTAAGAGTAGAATCCAATTCATATTTCTTATGGGAAAAGAAAACCCTAAAAAAGGGAAAATAGATAAAGCTCTTCAGGGGGTAGACACACGCGGAGTTGGAGATAAAGGACTTCAGGGTAGAATTATTGATGAAAGAGTAGGCACCCCAGAAAGAGTTGCGGCATTTGATGCTCTCAGAGAAGTTGCAAGACCATATGAAGATTACTTTCAAAGTTTAGTACCGGATTTTGTGGGCGCTAAAACTTTGCAGCCAGGGGTAAAAGCTTCAAAATTCCAGGATTATTGGAAGCCCAGATTTGATTTTAAAGTACGAGATACGGATGGACCAATACCAATTATAAAAGACGCAGAGTTAACTTTTCAGCGTCACAGAACTGGAAGATTTCCTTTCTGGAGGTATAACTTTACGCCCAAAGAATTTAAGGTGGGCTCTGACGCTTTCAAATCTAATGAGTTAGAATTTGACGATGAGGGGAAAGTTAAGAAGATTAAACTGCGTGAAACAAGACTAAATGAACGTGGAGCGGCTATTTTTACAGGTAGCATAAATGAAAATATGAGAGCAGAAGATGTAGAAATTGTGTTAGATGCTTCAAAAAATGATGCTTCCCTATCCGTTGCTCTTATTGATACAGTAAATATGACCAGATCCTGGCGCTGGTACGCGTTAACAGATTTTGGCGAATTTTTAGGGAGGGACGGAAAAGGAGGATTTACAACTGCTAATCTTGAAGGAGTTGTACGTCTTATGGAATTTGCCCTTGGAAAAATCCAAAAACTTCCTCCAAAAGAACCCCCAGCAGAAGTGAGCCCACAACCCCCCACGCAATAAGGGTTTTATGTGTAATACTAAAAATCTTGTAATTTTTGAGAATTTCTCAAAGATTATTTCCTCAAAACACTAAGATCTTCATTATTGATTCTTAAAAAAAATAGGAGTATAGTGCAGGTATGAATAAGAAAATACTTATTGCAGGTGCAGCAGTTTTGGTACTACTTCTGGGAGTTGGCGGGTTTCTACTTTTTGTGAAAAAGAATGTTGAGAAACAGGAAGTGGTAATGCAGCCCCAGCAAAAGCAGGAAACAGAAATGCAAGGTGCGAATCCTGTAAAAGATTTATTTGCAAAAGCGCTTCAGGGAAACTCATCCATAAAATGTACTTACACAAATGAGTCAGGAACAGGGACCTTTTATGTGAAAAACGGTATGATGAGAATGGAAACGCAGGTAGCAGGAAAAAATGCATCCATGATCTTTAAAAAGCCTTATGTTTATTCCTGGCAGGAAGGTTCCACGCAGGGAATGAAAATGGATACGTCTCAAACTGCTCCAACAGGAACTCAGCAAAAACAGTACACCAGTCCGGAAGATGTACAGGCTAATCTGGATAAATACCGCCCCAACTGCTCAGAAGAATCTGTGGCAGATTCTATGTTTGAGCTTCCTTCAAATGTCACCTTCAGTGATTTGAGTGAGACTATGAAAAATGTGATGCAGAAAATGCCTTCAGGTGTAATGATTCCTCATGTTACAGGTATGCCTGAAAACGGTACTTCCCAATAACCCCACCTTATAGGGCTTTTTATTTAACTTTTGGGAATTTCAGATACAAAAAAGAGAGTTTTTTACTCCGATTAAACATTCACAATTGTTGAATTTTAAATTCAGGAAGATTCATATACCAAATAGAGATTTTTCCTGCAGTGTTTGAATAGATGAGTGTAGGTGTACTATGGTGTTAGTTTTAGATGTTTTGTACACAAAAACTTCAAAAAGCGTACAATTTTGATATGGCGGCTTCTCATTGCGCATGTATAATACCCTCACATCTTTAATACAAAAAATTTTAAAGAAATCCAACAGTATTTACAGTACAATAGTTTCATGCAGGAGGAAAAATCCTACAAAGAAATTATATTTACAGACTTTCTGATCCCATTCACTTCAAAAAAAGCCATTTTTCTCATCTGGATTATAGGTTTTGTTGTATTTGCAAATGCTCTTTTTGCCGGATTTGTATGGGATGACTACGTCTACATCTTACTCAATCAGCCCGTACACTTTTTCCCTAACATCCTAAACTCATTTTCTCCCAACATGTTTAATTCTTTAGGTCTCTACCGGCCGGTGAACTTTGCGTATTTCACTCTTTTATATGCGCTGTTTCATGAAACCGCGTTTTTCTATCATTTGTTAGGAGTATCCCTTCATATACTAAACGCAACGCTGGTGTTTTTATGTTTTGAGAAAGTCTTTAACAAGAAGTTGTCTTTTTTTCTGTCATTACTATTTTTAGTTCATCCCATGCAGGTAGAATCATCCACGTTTATTGCAACGTCCGGAGACAGACTCTTCTTTTTATGCGGGTTACTTGCTTTTTATGTAAGTCTTGGAAGTGTTCTAAGTGTAAAAAAAATAGTTTCCATTGGAATACTTCTAACCGTATCACTTTTAGCAAAAGAAACAGGGGTGTTATTTATGGTAATGATGTTTCTGGTAAACCTTAAAAAGATTGAAACTTTTAAAAAAATTATTACGGTAAGTACTATTAGTATTGCAGTGTATGCTTTACTCAGGTTTGGGGTAGGCAGGGTGTTTTTTGGACATCCGCAGTCTTTAATACCTATAGGGCAGCTTTCCCTCATGGAAAGACTTTCTCATATACCGGTTGTGGTGTGGTATTACCTCTATACATTTTTTTATCCTAAAACGCTTATTATTATGCAGATATGGACTATACCTGCTGTAAATGTTCAGTATTTTTACGCACCGCTTATTCTGGATAGTTTA
>CAZQIA010000042.1:0-8389 GCA_964593215.1 uncultured Gammaproteobacteria bacterium | reverse complement strand
TATGGATTCGGACGACATAGCAATTGGGGACACCTTAAAAATTCCTCCTGTTACGGGGATAATTCATAAAGTTCAAGAGGGAGACACCATATACTCAATTGCTAAAAAGTACAAAGTGGATGCGCAGGCTATTGCAGATTTTCCATTTAATGATTTTGCGAACCCTCAGACATTTTCTTTGGTTTCAGGACAGATCATAGTGGTTCCGGATGGAATAAAGCCTGAGGAACAAGTAAAGCCTCAATATCTAAACAAGCAGACAATGTACGCTGTGGGGAATATGCCGGTAGGTAGTGGAGGATTTGCCTGGCCTATTAGCGGAACATTAAATCAAGGTTTTTATTGGTATCATCCTGGAATTGATATAGGTGCTGCCTATGGATCTCCCATAGTGGCTGCACAAAACGGGGTAGTGTCATCTGTCTATACTTCTGGTTGGAATTATGGGTACGGGACTCACGTAGTTATATCAGGAGACAATGGATACTCAACTCTTTACGCACATATGAGCGGAGTTGGAGTCTCGGCGGGTCAAAGAGTTGTAGCAGGAAAGACACTTGTAGGCTGGATAGGTTTAACCGGAAGAACAACGGGTCCTCATCTGCACTTTGAGGTGCGTTCATCGTCTGGAAATCTTAACCCGCTCTCATTTCTTCAGTAGCAGATAAACGGTGGTTTGGTTACAAGTGCTTGATTAATGTTTTCCTTCCAGTTTCTTCAAAAAGTTTTAATTAAATTCAAATTGATATATATGGCTATGTGCAGTAATAGAATCAAGTTGTTTATTGTGTATTTATTGTGCTGAAGAGCTAGCTGGGGTAGGGCCTGTTGTTTCACCAGGTGGAGGAGGAAGCTTCACTGGCTTTTTGGGTGTAGGAAACTGTGTAGTTGGAGAGTTGATGCCAATTGGAGTCTGTTGCTGGTTTCCACCCTCAACGTTTACCTGTGTATTTTGTGCGCCTGAGTTTGCATTAGAATCAGAAATTCTTTTCTTCATTGCACTTATTTCAGCTTCTAACTTCTTTTTATCTGTAGCGTTACTTCTTGCAAGAGACAAGGTTGTTTCATAAAGAGATAAAGCTGTGGTTAAATCTCCTTTAGACTCTACTACATGACCTAAATTATAGTATGCATTTGCAAAATCAGGTTTAAGGTTTATTGCGGTTTGAAATTGAGCCTGCGCAAGGTCAAGCTGGTTAAGTTGATAGTAAATTCCTCCAAAATCAAGACGCAGGAATGGGTTTGTTGGGTCTAGTAATACTGCCTGGTTCATAGCAGCTACCGCAAATTGGTCTGCTGCTTGACCCACTCCTATAACGTTTCTATAAACTTGTGCCAAATTTGCCCAGTTAGTTGAGGTAAGAGGTGCAATATCCGCAGCAGTTCTTGCTGAATTAACGCTTTGCTGCAGTAATTGGATAATATTTTGCTGTACCAGAGCAGATGGCGTAGAGCCTTTTGGTACGCTGTTTGCTATAGAATTGGCAAGATTCATATTAAGTAAGGAAAATGCTCTGTGGTAGTCTGATTTGTATGGGAAATCAAGAACGGCGCTTCTTTGCATGTCATATTGCTGTTGAATAGTAATTTTTTTCCCTTTTGGAATAACCAGAGAAGATACGAGCTTTGTATCTGCAGAAATTAGTTTTACAGTGAAAAACGATGCAAAACCGCCAACAGCAACCATTATAATAAGAATAATAATCGGAAGTATAAGGCTTTCTGATTTAATCCTTTCATTTCTAGCAACGTCTTCTGTAGATATAATGCCCTGGTCAAATGCAACCAAGGAGAGGCTTGTGTTGTGAACACGTCTATCAGTAGCAAGAAATAATGAAGCCGTATACACTCCAAGCAGAATAAAGATAAGCGCAATAGAGGTTATTCCAAAAGGAAGGAAGAATGAAACAATAAAGAGTATAAGAAGAGCAAAATAGGAAGGATTGGTATCCTTGAGGCGTGTTCTTAAGGTCTTGAAGACTATAAATAGGTATGAAAGGATACCTAGTATTCCAGTTGTAGTCATAAGATCTAGGGCAAACGAAGAGGAATAAGATGGATATGCTGTTGCAAGGGTCGTGCTTGTGTTAAGTTCCTGCAGTCTGAAACGCGCAAAGTCATTTATAAACGTTCCAAAACCTGATCCAAAGGGGAACGATATGAATAATCTTGAAACGTCCTGACTAATGGTTGCGGCTGCGATTTGAAGCCCATAGGTGTATGGTAGAAGAATTGGCTTTGTGGGGGATGTGATAATAGACAATACTAGGAAAAATACCCCTAGAACAATACCCGCAGCAATTCCTATCTCCGCAAGCATGTCGTTAGACATGGTAAACTTTCTGGTTTTTGTTTGTCTTAAGATTGAGAACAATGGGAACATGAAAAGGGCTATAAGGTAAATTATTTGCTGTATTGAAGATCCAAAAGTTGAAAAGTATTGACTTTGCAGCTCAGGAAAGGGGAGAATATATAGCTTTAGGTAGTATGCAATCGAGATAAGAGCAGAAATAACGCCTCCTGTAATAAGACTTAAAATGATAATAACAAGACTTTTCCTATTAGATACAATGCTGGATATTGAGAAATAGAGAACGCAGGCCGCCAAAATCGGCGCTGAAGCTATAAGGGAATCATACATATTTTTAGACAGAAGGGAAGATATGAGAATAACTAATGTAAATAAGCCAACAGGTATATTAAACGGACTTGATTTATATATAAAGCCTCTCTTGTAGATTGAGGAAATTGCCCAAGTTAAAGCTAACAGAGAAGTTCCTAAAATCAAGATTAAGCCTTTTCCAAGAGTAAATGGATCCGTTGAAGCAGGGATTAAGAACAATGGAAACGAAAATAACATTACAGAAAGCACTGCGATCTGTATTTTTGAAATTATAGGTGGTACCATCTTAGTTTCCATTATTACTACCTTCCTGACTTAGGTGTTGTGGTTGGTTGTGTAACTGGGGGAGGAGAAATCTTAACTTCCTCTTTTTGAGCTGGGATTTGAGTTGAAGGGCTGTTTACTTCAAGCGGTGGTTGATTCTCTGATGGTGAGAGGGAAGTTGGGTTTCCTCCTGGTTTTACCTCTGTTCCGATTTTCTTAAGAATAACTTCCATTTCAGAGTCTAGTCTCTTTTTGTCTTCTGGGTTTGTTGTAAGGCTTTGTGATGCTTGATATGCTGAAATAGCATTTCTTAAGTCTCCTTTTGCCTCAAGTGCATGTCCTAAGTTATAGTAGGCGTTTGCAAAATCAGGTTTTAAAGAAATTGCTGCCTGGAATTGAGTTTGAGCTGCATCATATTGTTGTAGTTGGAAATAAACGCCTCCCAACTCAACTCTTAATAGTGGATTTTGTGGGTCTAAAAGGATTGCTTGATTCAATGTGGCTACTGCAAACTGTCCTGCATTTTGACCCACACCTATTAGGCTTCTATAAACCTGTGAAAGATTTTCCCAGTTTACTGATGTCATAGGAGCAAGGGCAATTGCTGTTCTTCCATTTGCTATGCTTTGTTGAAGAAGTTGAGTAATTGTTTGCTGCATTGAGGTAGGAGCGTTTGATCCTTGTGGTACAGATGACGCTAGGGAATTAGCAAGAGCAAGATTTACCTGAGAGAAAATTCTGTAGTAATCAGATCTATATGGAAACTCTATAAGAGCCTCTCTTTGTAGATTATAAATAGTTTGTCCATTATTTCTTTTTGCCTGATTTAGACTATCTGCCATTTTCATGTCTGCAGACACGAGTTTAACAGAAAGGTACGAGATATATCCTCCAACAATTAGTACAACTAAAGTAACAATTACTGGAAGCAGTCTTGAATTGGAAGAGCGTCTGTGAGAGGCAGATTCCTCGATAGAGAAAAGACCTTGTTTGAAAGCAACAACCGAAATAGATACATCATCTACGTTTTTCTCACGGTTTAAGAAAAGAAGGGAGGTAAAAAGCGACATAAGAATAAACATTAATGTAATAATTACGATTGAGAAAGGCAGGAAGAATGAGATTAAGAAAATTGAAAGCAAAGCAAAGAAGAATGGGGTAGAATCTTTAGTTCTGGTTCTTAAGACTTTAGCAACAATAAATAAGTAGGTAAGTAAGCCTACAATCCCTGTAGTTGTTAAGAGTTCTAAGACGAAAGAGGAAGAAGAGCTGAATGATGCAATCCATAATTGAGAATTATTTATGTCTTCCAGTTTAAATCTTGTGAAGTCTGACAGGAATGTGCCAAACCCAGATCCAAATGGGAGACTAAGGAACCTAGATGTGTCTTGAGAGATGGTTGCAGTTGCTATCTGAAATCCGTATGAGTATGGAAGAAGAAGTTGTTTTTGAGGAGCGGTAAAGATTTGGATAGCTATAATAAGAGCTGAAATAACTAGCACTGCGGTAGTTCCACCAAATAGAATTGTATTATAGTTAGTTTCAACCTTTCTTCCTCTAATTTCCTTTGAAAGTAAGAAGGCTGCAATAATAAAAAGAGGGAAAATATAGATTAAGTGCTGGATTGGTGATCCAAAAGTGGTAAAGTATTGGCTTTGAATGGCTGAAATTGGGAGGAAATAGAGTTTCATGTAGTATAAGACTGAAATAAGCGAAGAAACAGCTCCTCCTACTAGGAGAGCAGCAATAACAGTAAAGAAGTCTTTTTTATGGGAGACACTATTTATTCCTACAAAATATAGAACAAAAGCTGCAGCTACCGGAATTGCGAGTGCAACTGAGTCATACATGTTGCGTGACAAAAAGGCAGAGATTAAAATAGCCAGTGTAAAAAGCCCTGCTGGAAGCGTGAAAGGACTTGTTCTTAACACAATTTTTTTCTCGTATATAGCTGTAATGCACCAGAGAAAAAGAAGTACGGTTGATGCAAGAACTAAAAATACTTGTTTAGGGAGTAAAAATGGATCTGTAGTGTTAACAAAGAAAAGTACAGGAAAGAAGAATAATACAAAAGACAATATCCAAACAGATATTTTTTTAATGATTATTACTGGTGACTCAGTACTCATGAAATTTAATTTAGCAATCATTTAGTATAATGTCAAGTATAAAAAACACTTTGTGTTTTTTTCTGTGCTTACTTCGTTGTGTTCCTCAAAAAATTAATTTTTTGAGGCTAAATTTACCCGTTTCTAAAAGTTTTTTTATGTAAGAATTTTTTTCTTACAAAGTATTTACCAATCTATTTTTATCTTTTACCATAAACCTTGAAGGATTATGGTTTAGAATTAGTTAACAATAAGCCAATTAAATTCTATATCTTTTGAAACGGGAAGGGAAACACCAACAGTAAAAGATTTTCCGGGGATTTGACGCATTAAAAATAGCACTTGATTATAGGTGTTTTGTGCAGGAGTTATGTAGATTAAGGAGTGATCCGAAACTAGTCCGTTTAGGATAGTGAGTTCTGTCTTGCCCGACTTTAAAATCGCTGTTCCTGCAGAGCCGGTTGCAACCGCTTCGTTTTCATTTGATGCGATTGCTTTTCCAACAATTCCACTAAGATTCAGTTTTGAAAACGTTCCCGAACCGGAAGCCACAACGTCACCTACTTTATTAATAGTAAGAACAGCAGAGGAGGAAGCGTTAGTTACTGAAAAATTTGCTGAATTTGTTCCAGATTCAGGTAGTTCTACGGAAAGATCTTTATTTGGAAGCGGGGATATAAGATTAGTGTAAATTCTTCCTTTCACCGCAAGGTTTTTATTAAAGAACGCATCTTCATTTACGGTAAGCTGTCCATCGCTTTGGATTTTTATGAGTCCAGCAAGAAAGGAAATCCCCGCTTGTCTTAACGGCTGAATCTCCAAATCTGTTGCGAGAGTATTTATGGCGTTTTGGGAGAAGAAAAATGTGGTTCCTATTGTGAGCCTATCCATAATTGAGAGGTTTCCAAAAGTGGATGCTCCTAAAGACAAAAGGCCATCAGAAAATGTTCCAAATTGAGCGGAAATATTAGTTGTTTGAAGCAGATTGTCTTTATCAAAACTAGCAACAGGTGCATTGTCCGCGGTTTTTACTTGTGAGAGAAGGCTTCCTGCTGCGCTTGCAATTTTTTCATCTAACCCATGTATATCATCTGCTAAAATTGAGCCCGCATGAAGAGTGCCGGTTATCCTTGCGTCGCCCGTACTCGTTAGTGAGCCGGTTGAAAGCGTGCCACTAATGCTTGCAGTTCTGGATGATATAAAACCATCTGTGGAAATATTTCCCGACCTATCAATTTTTGCAACATTCTTGCCTGTTTCTTTGTTTTTAATAAAGAGAGCAGAGTCAGATGCACTATTAAGTTCAATATCTAAAGAATTTCCTGCAAGAGGTGAAATAGCATTTGTGGCAAGTTTTTCTGTGGGAATTACAGGAGAGATTACATTTTGGATTGTTTCAGAAATAAATTGCTGAAGAGGTTTACCTTGTATGGTTAAGTTGTTTGCAACAGAGACTGTTTTTGCTGACAAGGAGGCAATCTGTGCACTGTCCGCGTTTAGATTTTTTGCAATAACAGTATTTGCTGATAGTATTGCTGTTTTTACCTTCCCTGAAACGGTTTGAGAGAAGACACCTATGTTATCAACCGCATTTTTGCCTACCGTTATGGTTGGGTCAACGTTGCTAACCTCATCAATTTTTTCGCTAAGCTCCTTGTCAATCTGAGGCGTTGTATCATCATGAATCTGAATATTTTCTACAGAGGTAAGAATATCATTAGAGGCGGACCAGGAAAGAGACGCAATAGCCATAATCTTTCCTACATATATATAGTCGGCAGATGTTATCCCATACTTTTGACTTAAGATATCCTGAGTTTCTCTGTTTAAATGAGAAGCTTTTATTTTAAAGCATGGGTTATATGGGTTTGTTCCGTCGTCATAAGGCCAATTAATTTCTAGAAGTGATAGAGCTTCTTGACATGTTTTTTCCTCAGGCTTGAATGCCTGAATTGCTTTTCCCAATACAGCGCTTGAACGTGTGGGTTTCATTCCCAAACCTTCAATTGGGGAGGAAGATAAAGAATCTCCATTTAGAATATTCCCGCCAATATTTGTTACCATGACAGGAATTCTTCCGCTTAGTGCAAGTCTTACCGAATAGCTTGTTTGAGGTCCAATAACGATATTGGGTTTAGTGGATACAACCCCAGCTATTCTAGAATCATGCGCTACTTTTGATTTTTGTACCATTCCTGATTCATTAAAACTAAGTACTGACCCCGGTTCCGGAAGTGGTTGTGTGGCGTTAATCCATTCAGCCAAATCTGCGGCGTCTGAGGTTCCAGGATCACCAATAAGATGCCAAACACTGTTGCTTCTTACGACAGTAAAGTGCTTGACGATAGAAGAGGGAAGCGTTCCGGGGACAGATGAGAGTGTAGCTATGGGAGATCCATTGATATTAATTGATATGGTTTGAGATTGCGATGAAGAGGTAGCGTCTTTTGAGACTTTTGAATATATGTAGGCAAACGAACCGTCAACATTTGGAAGCCCTACTATATTATATGTAGTTATTGTGGAGGTGTTTGTTGTTCCTGTACTTTTCTCCAGATCATACACAAGAGCTTTTGCTTCTCTTGTAATGGTTTGAGTAGTTGCCCCATCTGTATAGTAGTCAACATTCCCGCCCCAGTTTCCTGAAACATCAAGAGTTCTACTGGGACTCGTATTTTGAATGCCAATATTTCCATTTGTGGTAAGAAGATTGATGTTTTTAGTGGAACTTCCACCAATAGTAAGATCAGTGTTATTGGTAGATATTGATCCGTTTGACTGAATAGTAATATTGTTTCCTACTTTTAACATTGGATTAGAGGAATTCATATTCGTGAAAGCGAATTTAGCTGATGGAGTGGAGGAGTCTCCCAATAGTAAATCCATTGTGTTGTTAGTCATAGTTATTGAGCCGTTGAGTTCTTTATAAAGTCCGCATGAGCTCCAAACTGGAGATGCTCGTCCATTTGTGGTTAGGCACTGACCCACAATCCCCGGGGCTAGATGTCCGTAGCTAGTGCTGGAAGTTGAATAAAGAAGTTCTCCTGGCCCTGTAGCCGTAATGCTTTCTCCAAAACCGCCAAATTGTGTACCTATGGGATTGCCCGCCCACACTCCTTTTGTTATAACTCCTTGACTATCTACTGAAAATCTTGTAGAGCCTAAGGTGTTTGCAGTAATAAGCGGCGCTCCGTTTTCTTGGTTAATAAAGACTGCAGGTTTAGCACTATCAGTAGACGAAATTATAATCCCACCCTGAATTTCAACTGTACCATTAGATTTAACAAGGGGTTTTTGCAGGTCAATCTTTCCATTTCCGTCAGGATTTATAATTACATTTCCATTTGACGACGCATTGGTTTGGAAAATAAGAGTTTGTCCTGAAAAAGTAAAA
>CAZQIA010000041.1:0-8441 GCA_964593215.1 uncultured Gammaproteobacteria bacterium | reverse complement strand
ATTAATCTCACGAGAAATTCCTGTATTTTTTCTTCTTGATTTTTTTTCTGTTTTTTAAGATACTGGTATATCCTCATTGAGGTAGTTCCCGTTTTATGAAACACAAATTTTCGTTTTCTTTCTTTCACATCATTCTTTTAGTCCTTATTTCAGGAGGCCTGGGCTATTTTATAGGAACCAATAAGGTAACCGCTTCGTGGAAAAACTTTTCCCCAATTGTAAACATAGAGCATAAAAACCCGCCGGCAAACCAGAATCTGGACATGGGTCTTTATTATGAAATTTTAGATAAAGTAAATCATGACTACTATGACAAAACTAAGATAGATACCACAAAAATTCTATACGGAGCAATTTCCGGAATGCTTCAAAGTCTGGATGATCCGTTTACGTCTTTTTTCCCTCCTAAGCAAAACACAGCATTTAAAACCCAAATGGCGGGTGAGTTTTCAGGAATTGGTGCGGAGTTAGGCATGTCTCCTGAGAATAGAATTATGGTTATCTCACCGCTTGATGATTCACCTGCTCAGAAAGCAGGAATCAAAAGTGGAGATCTTGTGATAGGCGTTGACGGTAAAGACACAAACGGTTGGACTCTGGGACAGGCGGTAGATAAAATTAGAGGTCCTAAAGGTTCCAGCGTAAAACTTACTATTCTTCACGATAAAGCTAAGGAAACTAATGAAGTTAATATCACAAGAGACACAATAGTAGTAAAAAGCGTTACAAGTTGGTTAAGACATTTTGCGTGCGACAAAAACGGCTGCAAAGTACAGGAAAATTGTGACAGCAGCTGTCCGTCTGTCATGTACATTAGGCTTTCCCAGTTTGGTGACAAAACAAATGATGAATGGGTAAAAGCTATAAATGAACAATATCCAAAAATTGCTACGGAAAAAAACTTTAAAGGAGTAGTTTTAGATCTTAGAAATAATCCCGGAGGATATTTGCAGGATGCAGTGTTTATTGCGTCAGAATTTGTAAAAGACGGAGTTATTGTGTCTCAGGTAGATGCAAATGGAGATAAAACAGACATGTCAGTATCCCGTGCCGGAGTACTCTTAAATTATCCGGTTGCGGTTCTTATAAATAAGGGTTCAGCTTCAGCTTCAGAAATTGTCTCAGGCGCGCTAAGGGATCACAAGAGAGCAAAATTAGTAGGAGAAAAATCATTTGGAAAAGGAACTATCCAGCAGGCGGTAGATGTAGATGGCGGGGCATCTGTTCACTTAACGATAGGAAAATGGATTACGCCAAACGGAACATGGGTTCATAAAGTAGGGCTTACTCCAGACGTAGCAGTAGAATATGATGAGAAAAAATCTAAAGAAACCCCGGGTTATGACAATCAGATGCTAAGAGCCATCCAAGAACTCACAAAATAACATTCTCCTTGTAAATTCATTATTTTTTTGTATAATCACCACAAATGGCAATTGAAGCGTTTATACCTCAAGCAAGACAGGAAATGAAGGAAAGAACAAGCGAAAGACTTGCTCGTCAAATTACAGACATTACAGGGTGGCTTGATTCACAAGCTTCACTTTCTCTGGAAGATCAAGCATCCTTGTCTTCAAGAGCAGAGCTTGTCTCAAGGACTGCAGAGGAGATTGATGCATTATCATCTACAATGCTAGTGGCACAGGAAAGCAAAAGTATAAGAGTGGAGGGAGAATTTAGAGGATCCTGGGTAATCTTATATAGACACGAGAGTGGAGATAAAAGTACATTTTCAGGAGTTCAAAATAGTGATGAATTATCCGCTGAGTGTGCTGAACAAGCTTGGTACTTATATGGACAGCCTATCGTTAACGCACAATCCCGTGCTAAATTCCTAGAGAACTCAACCAAGAAGTAATTCCCCAAACTGTTAAGTATGGTTAATATTTGGTACAATTCAAGCTATGAAGCTGTATAACACTCTGTCCCGTTCTATTCAGGAGTTTGAGCCGCTGGATGGAAAGACGGTAAAAATGTATGCTTGTGGACCTACTGTGTATGACCACGCACATATAGGCCACATGAGAAAATATATTGGGGATGATGTTTTACGCCGCACACTTGAGAATAAATGGGAAGTAAAACACGTCATGAACATTACTGACGTAGGACACTTAACGTCTGATGCGGATTCCGGAGAAGATAAGCTGGAAAAAGGTGCTAAAAAATTTGGAAAATCAGTTTTAGAAGTTGCAAAATTTTTTGAAGAAGATTTCTTAAAGTCCATTAAAAAAGAAGATATACTTTTACCACAAGTATTGTCACGTGCTACTGAACACATAGAAGATCAAATAGCTCTTATTGAAGTGCTGGTAGAAAAAGGCTTTACCTACCAAACTTCACAGGCTATCTATTTTGACGTTTCAAAATTTCCTACCTATACAGAACTTTCCAAACAGGATTTGGATGACAAGAAAACCGGTGCAAGAGATGAGGTTATTGTAGACTCAGAAAAAAAACATCCGGCGGACTTTGCGCTCTGGTTTTTTACAGTTGGACGTTTTGCAAACCACATTTTAAAATGGGATTCCCAATGGGGAGAAGGCTTTCCGGGATGGCACATAGAGTGTTCTGCAATGTCTATGAGATATTTAGGACCCACTATAGATATTCATACTGGTGGAGTAGATCATATTAGCATCCATCATACAAATGAAATAGCCCAATCTGAGGCAGCTACTGGGAAACCATTTGTCAGATTCTGGGTTCATCATGAGTTCTTGCGGGTTGATGATCAGAAAATGAGTAAATCTTTAGGAAATATATATACCGTGAAAGATTTGGAAGACAAGGGGTTTCATCCTTTAGCTTTTAGGTACCTTACGTTTCAAACTCACTACAGGTCAGAAATGAATTTCACCTGGGAGGCTCTGGAAGCCGCCCAAACCGCGCTTGAAAAACTGTATGAGGCAGCGGGAGAATTTGATGAAGTTCATAAATACGCACACATAGAGTATGAACGTGATTTTACAGATGCGTTAGAGCAAGACTTGAATATGCCCAAAGCTCTTTCTATTGTGTGGGATCTTCTAAAAAATTCCAGAATTCCAAACCCTGAAAAAGCCGCAACGTTGCGCGAAATGGATAAGATACTCGGGCTTAAGATATTTGAAAATGCAAAGAAAAGAATGCAGATCCCGAGAGCTGTTTTAAAACTTGCAGAAGAACGTGACTATCTAAGAGCTCATAAGCAATACACTCAATCAGATCATCTTAGAAATAGAATAGAAAAAATGGGATATATTGTAAAAGACGTTGTAGATGAAAACAATAAAAAAACAAGCGTAGTGGTGCGAAAAATGTAAAACTATGGAGTAGGTTTCGCAGAAGAAGAACTGCTTTGATTCTCTAGATCCATATAGTTTTTCATTCCTTGTGATATCGCAAGTTCCGGAAAGAAAATTATTCTATCTGCATTAATCTGATCTTTTATTTTTGAATCGGGAAATCCTGCTACATATAAACGCTGCCCGGCTTTTATTTTAGAAAAGCCTGACTTAAGCTGCCCATCATCTTTGGTATAAGACGTGATTTTAGTACTGGTTTCTATGTTTACAATTTTCTTTGATCCGTTTGTGTCAACAGCCTCTAATGTGTAATTTACTTTATCTGTACTTAAAATCACTCCCTCAAAATATGTAGGAACTGTGGTTATCTTTGTGACTGTTCTTGCAAGAATATGCTCAGACACTTTGTTAAAAATACCAATAACACCTAATGTATCCCCGTTTTTAATGTCCGAAATCCCAAAAGTTTTTACGGACTCATCTGAAAATTTTGTAATATCATCTATGTCTATGGTTCTGTTCTCATTACTTAAAGCCTCAAGCGTGAGTGTTGTGCTTGATACGTTAATAACTTTTCCTAAAACCCCCCGTTTTTCTGAATTTTTTTGAGCAGCAGAGTTACTCGCAACTAAGTCTATAATCTTTTTTACATTTTTCATTTCATCCTCATTTAAAGGGGAAGTAGTTGCAGAGGAGGTGGCTGTTTTTGCGACAGGTGTTTGCGCAAGAACGTTACCCGTTGATGCATTAAATATGAGCAAAAGTATTACAATTAAAAATAGTTTATTCATTATTCTTCAGCTGAAAACGAAACAGTTCTTTCTTCCTTTGTGTTCTCTCCGTTTGGTGAAATGCTTTCTACGGTAAGTTTGTTTACACCTGTATCAATCGCAACAGTTGCGCTAAATTCTCCTAAGTCTGTGGGAGTAGCTACTACATCTTCCTGGTTTGTAGATATTATGATGGTGTTTTGAGGGTCAGTTTTACCTTTTACCTCAACAGAACGTTTAGGTGTGACAGATTCATCAGAAGGGCTGGTAATGGTGAGTAGGATAGATTTTTTGTTGCTTACCGGTTCATCAGATTTTTTTGTGGTTTCCTGTGTTTTTGTGTTAGGCTTTGCGTTTTCGTAGACAAAAAATCCTATGGTTGTTGCAAGAAGTCCCAAGGTAACGGCGATAAAGATGATAACTATGCGTTCTTTCATGGTAGGTTACACAAGTGGACAGTTGATCTGTAAGGCATAATAATACGTAATTATTTATCTATTGTCAAGAAAGGTTCATTTGTGTTATGCTCGTTTAACTCAGATTTTTTATACGTTTATGGAAATCTCAAAAGTATCAAATTCTTCAATTAAGATAAAAGGGAAAAATGCCTCTGTGGTAATTGATCCTTCAGGAAAAGTTGACGCGGAAGTTGTAATAGCTTCATCTCATAAAGATGCGCTTGCAATTGATAAAGTTGAGGGAAAGAGGTTGGTTATCTCTGGACCTGGTGAGTATGAAGTAGGAGGAATAAGTATAACGGGAAAAGACACAAAAGGCGGAGTTTCATACCAATTACTTGAGCAGGTAAAAGTTTTATTTGCGCCCTCAAGCGCACTGTCGTATGTTCCTGATGATGAGGATTTTGATGCGCTGGTAATTAAACTTACCGGTGAAGTCTCAAAAGATGCGTTTGCCCCAATAAATGCAAAATGCGTAGTTTTGCTGGGAGATATTTCCCTTACACATATGAAGGCAGATGAAGTAGAGGGTGCTTCAAAAATAAATCTTAAAAAAACCGCAGAAATTTCAGGAAAGACATTTTTAATCTCGTAATTTTATGGCAGGACGCGTCCCTCCTCATGATGACCCAGCTGAAGAAGCTGTTTTAGGATCCCTTCTTATTGATAAGGAGGCCGCTTCTTTTCTCACAGAATTTGTAAAAGCAGAATACTTCTATTCAGATTCTCACAAGGAAATTTTCGAGGCAATGGTAGAGCTTTATGAGGAAAGAAAGCCTATTGATCTAGTCACCCTTACTAATATCCTTAAAAAAAGAAAATCTTACGATAGAGTAGGAGGATCATCATATCTTACTGATCTTGCAAACTCGGTCCCCACAGCATCCAACTTAGAACACTACGCAAACATTCTCAAAGAAAAATATGTCAGAAGAAGCCTTATCACAATGGCAGGAGAAATAACAGAGAAAGCTTTTCAGGAAGATGAAGAGGCACCGGTAGTTTTAGACTCAGTGGAGCAGGATATATTTAAACTTTCTCAGGCAAATATAAAACAAGGATTTCTACACATTAAAGAAAGTCTTGCGGAAAGTTTTGACAGACTGGATCAGTTGCATAAAGACGGTGGGAAGTTTAGAGGTCTTGAAACTGGATTTGTAGATCTGGATTTTCTACTTTCAGGTCTTCAGCAGTCTAATTTAATTGTTCTTGCTGCGCGCCCCGGACAGGGAAAAACTGCCTTTGTGGTAAATATTGCTCAGTATATTACCATTGCCTCTAAAAACCCAGTTGGAATATTTTCTCTTGAAATGAGTAAAGAAGAATTGGTTGATAGGCTTTTAGTATCTCAATCTGACATAGATGCGTGGAAGTTAAAAACAGGAAGGCTATCTGAAGATGATTTTGAAAAACTGTCTACTGCTATGGGAGAACTTGCTGATGCGCCCATCTACATAGATGATACTCCCGGAATTTCTGTTGCTGAGATTAGGACTAAAGCCAGACGTCTTCAATCAGAGGTAGGAATTAAGCTTATTATTGTGGACTATTTACAGTTGGTAAATCCAGGAAAGCGGTTTGAGAATAGGGTTCAAGAAGTTTCTTATGTTTCACAGAATATGAAAAACCTTGCAAGAGAATTAAAGATTCCAGTTATTGCGGTGTCTCAGTTGTCTAGGGCAGTGGAACACAGAGGAGAAAGAAAACCTCAACTTGCGGATCTTAGGGAATCAGGAGCTATAGAACAGGATGCAGACGTAGTTATGTTTTTGTACACAAAAGATGAAGAATTTACTTCCCAAAGAATAGTTTCTATAAATGTAGCAAAACACAGAAATGGACCCGTTGGGGAAAAAGACCTCTTATTTAGAGGAGACAGAATTAGATTTTATAACATAGAAGGGTCTAGGGATGAATCACCACCACCACTTCAGAATTAAATTCTTCTTGACATTTGTTACCTTTAAGAGATAATAAATATACACGCGCGTTGCGCGTTTTTTGTTTGAAAGATGAGCGCCAAAAGTACGAAACACGTTAAGTTAAATCAGGTTTTCGCAACAGCAATTTCAGGAAACGATATTCTTTCTTCGTCACTTTATGTTTCCGGAATTGCAATATTTTTTGCCGGCGTTTTTGCTCCGTTAGTACTTTTAGTTATTGGGCTTGTTCTGTACTTTTATAAATCTGTCTATACAGAAGTAGTTGAGGCGCTTCCTATTAACGGAGGAGCGTATAATTGTTTACTAAATGGTACTTCAAAAACACTTGCTGCCGTTGCAGGGGTTACAACAATTCTTTCTTATGTGGCAACAGCTGTTATTTCAGCAAGCATTGCTATCCAATATGTACATATCCTAATTCCAATTCCCATAATTCCTGCAACCATTGCACTTTTATTCTTGTTTGCAATACTTGTTATCTCAGGAATTAAGGATTCATCTAAAGTAGCACTTGCTATATTTGTAATCCACATCATTGCTCTTGTATCATTTTTAGCCGTGGGAGCATATTCTTTTTTTCAGGGTCACTCAGTATTTCTGGAAAATGTTTCCCAATCTTTTGCAAATTTTCAAAAAGACGGACTTATGAAAGCATTTTTCTTTGGGTTTTCAGCGTCCCTTTTAGGGGTTTCAGGTTTTGAATCTTCTGCAAATTTTGTGGAAGAACAGAAGGTTGGCATGTTTAGAAAAACTTTACGAAACATGCTTATTGGCGTAACTATTTTTAACCCGCTTATTACGCTAGTTGTTTTAAACGCATCATCTATTCCTTATATTGCACACGCAAAAGAGTTTTTATTAGGAGAAGAAGCTCTTATTATAGGAGGACATTTTTTCCAGTATTTCATAGTTTTCGATGCATTTCTTGTTCTGTCCGGTGCAGTTTTGACTTCTTTTGTCGGCGTTTCAGGCTTAATCTACAGAATGTCCTCTGATGCATGTCTTCCAAATTTTCTAACTCACAAAAACAGTAAAGATTCACACCCTTATATTGTTGTGTTGTTTTTTGTCCTTTGCGCCTCAATTCTTCTTATTACTAAAGGAGATCTTCTTGCACTTGCTGGTGTGTATACCATCGCATTCTTAGGCGTTATGAGTATGTTTGCACTGGGTAACTTAATATTAAGAGAGACCAGGACTGAGCTAAAAAGAACATATTATGCACCCATCCCCTTTATTCTCCTTGCTCTTTCCGCAACGCTTATTGGAATATTTGGAAATGTATTAATAGACTCGGGAAATTTAGTTTATTTCATGACGTATTTTATCCCAGCCATCCTTATAGTTCTGGCTTTTGTGTATCTGGATATAACTATTAGGCTTATGATTCGCCTATCAAAGCCATTACCCTTTTTACACAGGTATTTTTTAAATAACTTTGAGGACGTGACTGGGGAAAGAGTAGTAGCGTTTATAAATCATGCTAACAGGCTTCATAGCATTCTTTCCTATATAGACAGAAATGAAACGGTGAGAAATATTACCTTTGTGCATTGTCAAAATTGGGACAATAAAGATGACAAAAAAAGATATGACGAAATTATGGAGACACTGCCATACTTAGAAAAAGCAGGTGTATTTCCTCATTTTAAGATCGAGCATTTTTATATAGACACACCATTTGGACCGGAGGCAATTGATGAAATTTCTAAGAAGCTGAAAGTGAGAAAAAATAGGATTATGATAGGAAGCATTCACCATTTCCACGAATTTGACTACGCAGATCTAGGCGGAGTCCGCATCATCTTCTAAGTTGCTTAAATTGAAGTTTTCATAAATACGACTTATAATTACGCCATGGAAAGCAAACTTTCTAGAGGACAATCAAAACATAATAGATTGGAAAAATCAAAGGCCAGAAAGGAGCAGAGGCGACCAAATTTACTCATGCCAAATGCTAGACTTGAGGGAAATATAATTAAG
>CAZQIA010000040.1:0-8456 GCA_964593215.1 uncultured Gammaproteobacteria bacterium | reverse complement strand
CAGTAGGTAAAGTTACCTCTGATATGGATTTTCTCAGCCTTTTTACTATTTTTTTAGCAGTATGTGCATCTTCCCTGGAATGAGGATGAGCTGAATAGCCTATGAAATGGACTTCCGCATTAATCCATGTTTCCACGTCATCAAGCGCTTCTCTGGCACGAACCACATTTATGGACACTTGCGCCACTCTTCTGTCATGCAAGTCTTTTGTTCTCTCTTCTTCCCATGCATTTTCCGCTGTATGTAATCCATCTTCTATTCCACTCATGTTACCAATTAAATCTTCTGTAGGGCTTTGGGTCTTGTGAAGGATTGTTCCTTCTCCTCTCTTTTTCCCATTTTCTTGATTCTAAATAAACCTCTACCCCAATTTTTAATAAATATGCTGCCTCAAAAACAACGTGAGCAGTAGAATTTACAATTCTCTCAAACTTTTCTCCGGCTTTTTTTTGAAATTGTCTAGATTCCACTAAAGCCTCAGAAGGATTCACTAGCATAGTTTTAATTCTCGCATTTCTTCTTTTATGTCTGTCCTGTCTGAGTCCTTTTGTAAGCGCTATGCTTGCTTCTCTTACCACAGTCTCTATGGGTGTCTGCTCTGCTCTCATCTCAGTATTTTACCACGTTTAAGTCTTTGCATAAAATTTTAAGATCTGCTAAAATCTCCCCTTATGACTCTACCACCAGACAGACGCGAAGGAATAACAAATGTAATGTACGCCCCGGAACATTCAAGGCTCGAGCGCAAACACGATAAGATAGGTATCATTTTCCCTGGCCAAACCGTACGGGAATTGGGTATGTTTGATAAGTGGATGGAATTCCCAGCCGGAAAAGAATTGCTGGAACGCGGGAATAAAATATTAAAAGAAGAATACAATATAGACATTTTAGATTTGGCAAAAACCGTAGAAAATGAGGATGAAGTGGAAACAAAAAAGCGGGCAGCTTTATTCCAGCAGGCAAGATTCACAGTCCCAGCAGTTTATCTTCTTTCTATGGCAATCCATAATGTTAATAAATTCCATAAAAGAAAAGATGGATATAGAACAATTCCGGGATATGTAACCGGAATAAGTATGGGGATGGGCACTGCAGCGGTTTTGGCAGGATATATGGACTTTGAAACAGGTCTTAGATTCCACGCAGAACGGGGAAAAATTATGCAGGAAGAAAGCGACCCAACTCCCACATCTATGGTAACTTTAGTAGGTGACGAAGAAAAAACCCAATCTTACTTAAGACGTCCTGAAAATGCTTCCCTAGACCTGTGTCTTATAAATGACGATGCATTATGGGTTGTGGGGGGACCTGATAATCCTGACGACCCTGATTCACCCATGCAGCGTTTAAGACGAGAATTTAAAGGATACGGATTTAAACGGGTTATGGAGGCAGGAACTGACCGAGCAATGCACAGCAGATATGTAAGACCAGCACGCGAGGCATTTGATGCATTAGTAAATAAAACTAAATTTAACAAACCTCACTCTATAGTTATCAGCTCTTTAACTGGTCTTCCTATAGATAGCGAGGAAGGCATGAAAGATGAGTTAAAACTATCTTTTGATCATACCGTAGACAATAGAAAACCTCCAGAGTTTATGAAAGCAAACGGCATACATGTAGTGTATGAGGTAGGAAATGAAAAAGGATTTTTTGCGAAAATGGTGGGAAATCATTTAGTGCAAGCGGCAGCAGCAGGAACTGGGGTTGTTTTGGCAGTGGGTGCAGCTGAGGTTTGGACACATCTTCATGTAGGTCATCCAGATCATCCAGATAACCCCAAGAATAAAAAATAAACCTATCCGGTTTTTTTTGCTTCTGTTACAGTTTTAAACACAGGCAGCGAAATGTCAGTCATCCAACCCCACACCTCATGAATTGCTGAAGCACCTGCAATAGAAGGCAACGCAGGACACACATCTACCCCGCTTACATGCGGTCTTCCGGGAGGGTTTATTCTATGCATTTTTAAAGTAGGACCGTTCTGAGTGTCCTCTATATAAAACATGTTTTCTCTGTATATGCGATCTTCTTCAGAAACGTAAAGTATTGATTGAAATTCGGAGAATGAAAAAATATCTCTATGTGCAAGGTCTATCATTATTGAATATCCGCTTTTATAAAGCGCATCTAAAAATTCCGGATCTTTTTGTCTTCCTTTGTATTTTTCTGAGGCTCTCACAACTGACGGAACAACTCTCATAAGGTTTGTCATGTGGAGGAATGAAGTGTTAAATCCATTTACTAACATAGCAAGCATGTCTTTAGCATCCATATCCTGATCCTTTTTCTCTTTGAAAGACTTCCCATGTAGATCACTCCACTGTTCAAATCTCCTAAAAATGCCTCCCACGCCTTCTTCTTCAAACCCATGAATGGTTTTGAGGTGTTCATATTCAGAAGCCCTTGCTTGAAAAAATGTAACACTAAACGCTACAAGAAGCAGATTAAACGGATCTGAGCTTTTCTCAAATATCCAGGGTTCTAAGTTGAAATACTTCGCATGTGCTACTTCTTCATTAGTCTTCTCAGCTAATTCTTCTAAGTTTACTGAAAAAACAAGCCCAAAAGGCGGTCTTTTCTGTCTTTCTCTTTTTGCTCTTTCCACTATTCTATTGATTATTATGTCAGAAAGAGCCCAGCGCTCTAATTTATTTCCGGCAAAAAACTCCTCATCTTCCCCAGAAGATATTGCACCCTGGGGAAGCGGATGAAATAAAAGAGTACCTTCTTTTGCGCGCCTTAAGTACTCATTTGCTCGCTGAGAAACCAGATTTGCACCGTGTCCCGGTGAGTTTTCTTTACCTACCGCACTCATGAGCGGATTGTAGCAAAGAGAAACGTAGTATTCAAATTTTCCTGAATTTACGTAATTATTTATGCAGACTGCATCATAGGATACATAATTTTTGCAGTACTCACTGTTCTATCCCACAGTTTTTTAATAGCAGAGTCTCCCAATATGTTTACAAGAGCTGGACACTTCATGGCCTGCGGATTTCTCTGGGGCATATAATCCGGCTGAAGGGAAAGTCTATAGGAATCATCACCGAATGATTCTATACCAAAGGGTTTTGGATAGAAAAATATTCCGTTTTCCGGAAACACGGGATTTGCTCTGCCCATTGGCAGGATTCTTGAAGCGTTTAGTACTCCTATGAGAGCACGGCTAAATTTATCCAAGTCTGTACTTGCAAATGCCTGCGGGATATAAAAACTGGAATCTAAAATGTCTCCGGGAGAAGTATTATGCTCTGAGCAGTTAAATCCGTCACGGTTAATTATCTGGGGAACCAGAGAAGCCATTCCAGTCATAAAGTTTACAGCGTTAGTTAATGCGGGATTCATAAATTCCCATGTGTTTCTAATCTCAACACCATCAACAGCTTTGGGAAGATCAACAGCTGAGACGTGTGCTTTATAGAATTCACTCCATTTTTCTCCGGCTTGAGCGGTTTCTTTAAAAAGTTGTGTGGATTTACCATCTGCTAAAATTCCGCTTCTAGCGTTTATTAAATTCTTTAACAGAAACCAGTTAACCTCTGAAAAGGGGCTCTTTTCTGATCCCATAACTTCCTCTTTAGTTACGCTTGTACGCCCGCCCTCTCCTGTTAATTTTGAAAGTCCTAAAGGTGGATATGCCTCACTTTCTTTAACCACGGAGTCAACCAAGAGTGAAACATATACACCGGTTAACGCATAAACATCAGCTTTACGGGAGGCATAGATTCTAGCTGCTTCTTTTTCTGCCATTGGGGTAAAATTTTTAGGCGGAAGAAGACTTTCCACAGGAATACTGCCATCCATAATTCCTTGTGCTTTACGGCTTACATCTACAAATGGTGCACGCTCTGCTTTTGGCGGCATATTCACAGGATTATATCATATAGTAATCTTATCTACGTTTCCCAAAAATTCTTTGAATAAAATTGCGTTTTTTGAGGTTTGATTTTTCTGCCACTCTATCAAAAACTCCCTTAAAGTTTATGTAGCCAGTCATAACACCCATTTCATGGGGAGGAATTGCGGTATTTTTTCCTACTCCATGTTCTTCATAGTACCTGTCTACCATAAGTCCTAAAAGGTCTACTCCAGCTCGTGTCAAGTGAGCTGTATATCCGGAATCAGTTGCAGCAGCTATGTTAAGCGTTCTATGAATCTGTTCAAACGGGGTCATGACTGCGCCTGTTCTATCACTAACTCTTCCCTTTTGTATTTCGTGTCTCATAAGCGTGTTAAGACCGGGGGTAATTGAAAGTGCGTCTTCCTGAGAAAATAAGACTTTTACGGGTGATTGAGGATTGTAGGCTTCCCTAACTCTGTTTAGTAATTCTCTTTCTGCTTCGTAAGACAATGACATATTACTTAACTGATCCAGAGAAAACAGCCTATGGCCATAGAGTGCGCTTTATCCTATTCCCAATTCTACTTACCCTACTTTGAGGCGGAGGAGGATTAAGTGAATCTTCTAAATCATACTCCATCATCTGTTCTATATCAGCTATTGCTTCTTTTGCTCGTTGAACAGCTCCAGGTCCTATGTTGGGCTTGTCCCGTTCTTCTTTCAATCTTTTTAAGAAATAGTCAAGGTCACCTTCGTCAATTTGAATATGAAACTCATCCATAGGACTTACTAGTCCATCACTCAATGAATCTTGCAATCTCTCGAGTCTGTCGCCCGGGTTTTGACCTCTTTCTCTTGATCTCAAACCAAGTGCTATTTCACCAGAGATATCTGAATTTACAATTCCAAGCAACATATTCGCACTCGTTCTCATAAGAACCCAACCTCTGGGATATTCCTCAGTTTTTTGTTCCGGTTTTTTTTCTTCCTTTCTAAAAAAAGGTTTTCTTTCTTTCATGTCCAATTATCTACCGATTTTGAATTCTGTTACGTCTCCGTCTTGCATAGTATAATCTTTTCCTTCTAATCTTGCCTTTCCACTGGAGCGGGAGCCCTTCCAACCATTATTTTCTATAAAGTCCGAGTAGGTCACAACCTCTGCTTTTATAAACCTCTGCATAAAATCGGTGTGGATTTCTCCAGCTGCTTCAACAGCTGTTGATCCTTTTTTGATAGTCCATGCTCTCACTTCTATTTCTCCGCAAGTCAAAAATGAAATTAAACCGAGCTTCTCATACGCTTTTTGAATGAGACGCTCCAAGCCTGATTTTTCTACCCCTAATTCTTTTAAATACTGAGCGGAGTCCTCTTCTCCTAATTCTGCCAGCTCAGATTCTACCTTTGCGCAGACTACTACCATTTGATTCTCAGAAATTCCTAAAAGTTCCGAGTATTTTTTAATAGTTTCAGTATTTTTAGAATCCGTATAATCAGATTCAGAAACGTTTAAAACTATAATTTGAGGTTTACTGGATAACAGACTTAATTCTCTACTCGCTTCTTTTTCTTCATCAGTAAGGTGCACCATATAAGCTGGTTTTCCGGAGTTCAGCTCGGTTTTCAACTTTTCTACCGCAGATTGTTTATTTTTGTCAGTTCTAAGTGCTTTCTCATTTACATTCTGAAGTGTCTGAAGGTCTGAAAGAATAAGCTCAGTGTTTATAACCTCATAGTCATCTTTTGGAGTTGTGGACCCTTCACGAATCACGTCATTATCTTCAAAAGCCCTGACAACATGAGCTATCACTTTTACCTCTCTTATGTGAGACAAGAATTTGTTGCCTAAACCCGCTCCTTCAGAGGCTCCTTTTACTAGACCCGCAATATCCACAAATTCAATAAGAGCATTTTTAATAGGAGGATTAGCAGACATATTATTCTCGGATCGAGTTATCTCTGCGAGTTTCTCGAGTCGAGAATCCGGCACTGGAACCACCCCTACATTAGGCTCTATGGTAGCAAAAGGATAGTTAGCAGCCAGAGCTTGCTGCTTTTTTAAAAGCGCATTAAATAACGTAGACTTTCCCACATTTGGCAACCCCACAATCCCTACACTCAAATTCATATGGCTAATTGTACCACATGGTATAATCTCACTTATGGCTGAGCTTTATTACCGATTAATTGTGATTCCGGCAGCTGCATTTATTTTATGCGTTTACGGTATTAAAACGGGATCGTATTCTTTCTGGCAGTGGTATGTTATTATCTTTCCGTTTCTTTTTGTAATTCTTCCGTTTGTTTTAAAAAAATATTTCAAGAAAGTAAATATTCTTCTTATCGCCTTCTTAGTTTTTTTGATTTTACAAGTTATTCCTCTCCCCCGGTCTTCCTATCTTACGATAGGAGGAGAACTTTCTCCTTCACCCAGAAATGAACCATTTGCTATTGGGGCAGGCTTCCCTTTTTCTCTTGTGAAGCTTTTCCTAGGCAACGGGTGTCTTACCCAAAGCTCAAGTACATGCTCGGGAACTTCCTACACCATGAGCCAATCATACACCCGTCTCACTCCCTCACAACAAAAAACAGGTGAAGCACCGGGAATAATCCATCCTGGAGATATTGTTTTCTTACCAGACTCGTGGAAAGGACTTATAGAGTTAGGATTTTTGATTGACGGATATATACTTTTTCTTATTGTTTTAGTAATCAAGAGACTGATAGTAAATCCCTCAAAAATACTATCCTTAAAATCAAAGCCTGTCAAAAGCTAAATTGAAGAATCTTGTTCTTTTGCTTTTCTTATTATTTCTTGCAATTGCTCAGGAGTTAACCGTACTGGTTCTACAGAAAAAGCGCTTCTTCTAGGCCCAACTTGCTCCCTAAAGTCTGGTTCCGTATTTGCTGCAACTTCAGCTATACAGTAAGCAATTAACCGGGCTCCATACTCAAACTTACTCTTGCCATCTTCAGACATAGATTCAGTAACCATTTTAGCGTTATCTATAAGTGATTGAGCTGCATCATAATGTGAAAAATCCCCCTGTCCTTTTGATACTAAAAACTCTCCGGCCTTTCCTATGAGCTTTCTCACATCCATAGAATGAACTGTAGGAATTTCAATTTTTTTCTCTTTTGCGTGTACAGAAATTGCTCTTTCAGAATATAATGCACCTCTTCGAATACTATGCTTTGCCTCTTCTGAAGCAGTTTCCATAGCATCAACTAATAAAACCACTGTCTGAAAGGCATCTCTAACTCCACCAATGCTTGCGGCTTGTCGTATTAAGTTTTCAGTTACAATAGGCTTCAGACCTCTGACATACATCCCCGCCTCAAAGCACGCAGCAACACTTACCGGAAAAAGCAAGGGCAACATTGAACTTTCTACGGGAAACGGTCTAATCTCTTTTCCTTCTCTTGGATTCATGTGAGGTGATTATATCAGGAAGGAAGGATCAAATACATCAAGAGGCTTCTTATTTACTTCGTCCCCAGTTTATTCTGGCCCATGCTCTTTCGTGAACATAATATAAAACGGTACTTGCAAGATTCGTAAAGACAACAAATCCTATGGTGATATCATACCTGCGGGTAAGCGCATAGGTTATTACAGCATCTGTAGTAATTACGCCAATTCTAAAGGTAAGAGATTTTCCCAAAGAACGTTTTGCAGTTTCCATACTATTTTTTCTTGCCATACATTAAGCATAGTATAAAATTTCCAATTCATCAAACAACCAAGACAGCAGTAACTTTTTAGGGAAGAAGAAGTGATATTTTCTCAGGCAAGGTTTTTTTAAGAGAAATAATATTGTAAAGGTCTTTGTATGGCGGAAGTGAAGAAAGTGCTTGTGCCTTTTTAGAAGAGCTGAGCGCTTCTTCATAGTTTCCTTCACGGTATGAAACTACCGCGTTATATGCCCATAAAGGAGCAAGCTCCGGTTTTTCTTCCAGCTCTTTTTGAATAAACTTCTTTGCGTTCTCGCCCGTATCATTTTCCAGAAGCATCCATGCCGCGAGAACAAAATACTGATTTTTTAATGTATCGGGATAATTTTTAGAGCCTATTAATTTATAGGCGTACAGACGCGCGTTATCCGTATCTTTTAAAAGTGTATAAATAGTTACCAGGTTAGAGATATTGGGACCCACCGGATTGAGCGCATATGATTTCTTGTAATGCTTGAGCGCTTCTGGATAGTTAGAAACAGTCTGATAATACCAACCCAAATTATTCTCCAGCATAAAGTTTTCTGACAGTTTACTATCATGCGTATAAAGTGTGTATACGCTCATCCAATCCTGATTTCTTAAAATGGTTCTTGCTCCAAAAAGGCATACTGTTATTCCTATTAGTCCAAAAATTAAGTTGTCTTTTTTTGTTCTTTTTACTACCTCCTCTATTCCTACCCCTGCCATTCCTAAAAGTCCTGCCATAGGAAAGTAAAACCACCTGTCAGCAACCGTCATATCAAGCGCAAAAATCTGAACATGCATAAAAAGTCCCAGAAAAAACCACACAAAGAAAAACAGATACACAAAAAGCCTTTTTCTGTTTTTTCTATAGAGATATAGTCCAAAAAGTCCTGTCAAAAGAAAAAAT
>CAZQIA010000039.1:0-8738 GCA_964593215.1 uncultured Gammaproteobacteria bacterium | reverse complement strand
GAAACTTTATCCGTAGGACTACAAGGCTCTAAAGACGGAATACTAAGTCTTGCCTCGTCTGGTTCAGGTATTTCCCCTGCAACATTTACAGTAAATTCCTCTGGAGACTTAACCATCCAGACAACTCAGGCTAATAGGACAACCACCATTGGTTCAGGAACCGGAGCAATAAATATCACCCCAAGCAGTAATAGCAATGTGTTTGTAGCGCTGGCTGCATCTGGTGCAACCGGAGACTTTATTATTCAGAAAAATGGCACTGCCTTTGCAACCTTTGCTGATACTGGAGTTATAACGTTTGCAAACAACGCAAATCAAACAGGTCTTGCATTATCCCAAGCTACCACTGCTCTTTCAACAAGCACCAACTACCTATTTGATGTTTCTTCCTCTACTGCTGACACGTCAAATCACTTAGTAAATATTTCTAATTCTAATACAAGCGCTAATTATGGAAACGGCGGAAGCGATTCCGGAATTGTAAAGATTATTAACTCTTCTACCAGCACTGTTGGAACCACAAATACAAATCCAAACGTTGCAGGGCTGTTTGTTTCTACTGCAGATTCAGACACACTTACCACTCTTATCAGAAATAGCGCAGGGTCGATAACAATGCAAAACGTAGGAACTGCAGGTGCCCAGGGAGATCCTGGAATATTAACGGTTGAAAGCGGCGCAGGATCAGCTACAACTTATAATTTGATTACTGCTTATAACAGCACCACTAGGTCTGACGCTGCAGCTGTATTTAGAGTAAGAGCTGACGGTCAAATTTATGGAGAAGCAGCATTTAATGCAACTGGAGCTGACTACGCTGAGTACTTCCCTTCAACAGACAATACCATCACAACTGGTGAACTTGTTACTGCGGATTCAAATGATCCAGCTGTTGCATCTATAAAACGCTCGGCAAACGCATATGACAATAAAGTAATAGGGGTTATTTCATCAAATGCAGGATTTGTTGGAAACGCACACAGCGAATCTGATCCTAACTCAAAACTCGTATCACTTCAGGGGCAGGTTGCAACAAACGTTAATAATCAAGGCGGAGTAATTCATAAAGGAGACTTTCTTACTTCTTCTTCAACCGCGGGGGTAGCAATGAAGGCAACAAAACCAGGACTTATGATTGGGCGTGCTTTGGAAGACTTTAACGGAACAAGCGGATCCATCTCTGTTCTTATTAATGTATCCTATGCTGACCCAGACGATTCTCTTTCACACCTTACCCTAAATGGTTCCGGAGAATTAGTCTCAGACACTGACTTTAAAGTTAACGGAAACCTTACCGCAACAACAGGTGCATTTGGTACAAATGGCCAGTTAACCATAGATTCTTCTGGATCTATAAGCACCACTGCTTCAGTAAGCGCATCTCTGTTAAGTGTTGGTACGGGAACTATAACGGGGGATGCTAACGGAAATGTTATAAATACACTTGCAGCAGACACAAATAATACTGACAAAACAAAGTTCTTATTCAGAAACTCATTGGGAACAGACATCTTCTCTATAGATAGCGCTGGAAATGCAACGCTTTCCGGAACCCTAACCACCTCCGGCGGAACATATGATTTGGCAGAAGACTATCCCACCAAAGATGGAAGCATAGAACCTGGAGATGTAGTTTCTGTTGACACCCACAATGCAGGATACGTACAAAAGTCTTCTTCAGCAGCAGACAAAACAGTTCTAGGAATCTATTCTGAAAAACCAGGATTTATCCTGTCAGAGAAAAATCATGAGATTAATGGAGACCGCGCCATTCCAGTTGCACTCACCGGACGCGTCCCTGTTAAGGTTTCTTTGGAAAATGGAACAATTCATAAAGGAGATTTCTTGACATCCTCCTCTACTCCAGGTGTTGCTATGAAAGCAACAAAACCAGGGCAAGTACTTGGAAAGGCGCTTGAAGATTACACTCCGGGTTCCAATAAAGTTATGGCGTTTGTAGGAACCTCATTTGCAGACCCATCTAACGCTCTTTCAGCTCTTAGTCTTGACGATACCGGAAAGTTAATAGTTTCAGACATATCAACAGATTCAATCAAACTTTCAACTCATATTGCAATTAATGGACGTGAGGTAAATGGAGGTCTCTCTGAAGGGCTTCTTGCAATTACCAAAACACTTTCATCAAGTCAAGACAGCGTGCTTGCAATTGCTGCAAGAACTACATCTTTAGAGGATAAGGTAAAAACCTTAGAAGAAAAGACAGCTGAAAATACAGCTCACATTTCTGACGTTGAAAAACTTGCGCAAGAAGCAAGAGACAACACGGACACATTTGCAAATAAGGTTGATGCGGCAACTCAGGATATTGCAAAGCTCAATTCTCAGATTCAGGAGTTCTTATCTTCCTACAATAAATCAGCTTCTAACTCTGGTGAGTTAGCACTTACCTCAACAGAAAGTCTTATTGCTTCCGATTCTGGAACACTAGCAGATGCATCAAGTACATCTACGCTTCTTCCAGATGGAGTTAATACGAAAAACGTTGTTATTACTAATAATTTTGACACAATGGATACCGGCGTTCTTGCAACTCCTTCTATAACTCAGGCTGAAACCGGAACCAGTAAGGTTCTCATTACGCAAAACACGATTAACGCAGTCAGTACAACCTCTGACCCATCTGCACTGGCTGATGGAATTCTTTATCTGCAGAACTCTGCTCTTGCAACTCAGATAAATATCTTTAGCGGAAACGTAATTATAGACAGAGACGGAACTATAACAACAAAAGGAGATATCCGTGTAGCAGGAAACCTGCAAGTTGAGGGATCTATCACTATTTCAGCAATTGCAGGAGAAAACATTAACGCTGGAGATGTCTTATATATTGCAGGAAACGGAATAGTTAAAAAGGCTGATGCAACAGACTCTGCAAAGACTGTAATTGTAGGTATAGCAACAGAAAGCGCAAAGACAAATCACACAGTAGACATAGCAGTAGGTGGAAAAACGAAAGGATTTAGAAATCTTGAGGCCGGAAAGCAGTATGTATTGGGGGCAGATGGAATCCTAACAGCCGAATCACCTATTAATGCTGTGAAAACAATCCCAGTAGGAGTAGCATTCTCAGATAGTGTACTTATTGTTCAGCCTCAAATAAGTAATAGGTAAACACTAACTAGTAAAGATACAAAAGACTATCTAATATCCGTTCCGCCTAAAATATTTGAACCACCACGAATTGTTACATCAGTAATAATTGTTGTAACTTTAGGGTATTGATTGTAGGCTGCTAAATCTGCACCGCTTGAATCTGCAATTCTTAGACAGTACGTCTGAGATGATGAGTCATCTGTGTTATCTATTAAAGAAAGGTCCCACAAACCAGCCTGATTATTTCCTAAAGTATTTTGGTGATTTGAGATATCAGGCGGCGTACCAGCATTGTTATCGTCCCCATAATATGATTGTAAAACCGTTGTGTAAGGAGCATTATCTGACGGATCACTACCTGTTGCAGAAATATCTGAACCTTCTGTTGCGGATGCATTTGGATTAAAGGCAATAGGAGGATCGTTTGCTGCAACTGAATTAGTAACCTGCGCCCAAGTAGTTGCGTCTGCACAATTTCCAGAGGTGGGAAGAATTGCGTACTGCAGTATTAAATCTGCAGAGTCCACTCCAAGTGTTGTCCCAGAAGGGCTGTCAACATCTAAAAGAATTCTTAACCTAAATGGATAGTTTGGTTGATTAAGTGTAATTGCTGTGTCTTCTGCTGCTAGAGTGCCTCCTGGCGTAACGCTATCTGCGTTATCAAAGAATCTAAATCCTCCCTGAGAAAGTGTGATGGCAGCATTATATGCCACAACACCTTGTGTACAAGCAGTTGCAGCTCCAGAGAAGGTTGCCGTATCATGCTGTACGGTTGCAGGATTATTTATAGCTTCCCCCCAGCCTGAGTCATAGCTTGCATTTGCGTCGCTAAATCCTTGTCCAGCTGAAGTTTCGGTATCTGTAAATCCTGTTGAAGAAGCGCCGGTTATTGCGTTATGTGAAGTTACAGTAAGATTTCCGGCGGTAGATACAAACCCGCTGACAAGAAGTTCATCAGGATTAGTTGGAGTGATATTTGATCCCACGGATTGATGCGCTCCAGTGTTGCAGTTAGTAGACCTCGTTGGACCTGCTATTTTATCAAAATATCCTGACGAACTATTCCCCGAAAATTCTAAAAAAGTAGTTGCAATAGAACCATTGCTGCTAAAAGAGCATGTTCCAGTCGTAATTGTAGGAGATGCAGGGACGATTCTATCAAAATGAGAAAGACGTGGCGAGTTTGAAAAGTATCTATAACGTCTTGTGTATCCTGAAGGAGTATTGATTGTAGAGTTCTGATCACGGGCACATATAAGAATCAATAAATTACCCGGAGTTGCGCTTGCTGCAAATGTTGCTACAAGAGAGGATCCTGTTGTAGCAGTGTTATGTGCTTCTTGAACTAAAGCAAATAGAGAATCTGATGCAACCTGCCATCCTCTTCCTTCAGAAAAATCTCCTATTTTTAACGGCCCAATTACATAAAACTCAGGAGTTATAGGGGGAAACTTGATAGTGTATTGAAGGATATGAGAATCCTCTTTTTTCCAGTTAACCTGCCACTCTATTGTCTGAAATTCGCCACGATCCACTACTCTTCCATAATCTGAAACATGAGAAATTGTAAAATTTTTTGGAACAGTATCATAAATCTTTCCAGAATAATCTTTATGGGAAGTTACACGCACAACAACTGGATAAAAGAACCTAGGGTATATTCTGGTTGGAAAAGATGTTCTCTCAATCTCAAATTCCGGAAGAGAATTTAACACTAGAAATGAGTCCTGAATCTGTCTTTTGCCGCGTAGAGTTTCTGACTCCATAAGTACAGTATATTTCCCCGGCTCTTCCGCCTCTGTTGAGGCAGAAAAATCTGGCTTGTTAGTGTAATTTCTATCTGTACATTCATTACTTCCTAGAATACTTTTATCATCTGTTGAATATTTTTTAACTTGTCCTGATGGACTTGTAACTGTTAGCCAAACACGCGCAGTATTTAACTTCATGACGTTTTCTACAATGCATTTTGTCCGCCCAAAATCATCTAACACTGCCATTCCTATTTTTACCTTCTCTCCTACCTGATATTTTGCTTTATTTGTGTTTAATGCTAAAACGCCCCAGGAAAAATCCTGCGTTATAGTAACATTTTCTCCGTTAATTGTTTTTATAGTTACGTCCAGCTTATACATGCCAGGCTTAACTTTATTTTCAGTTAAGGGAGTAAACGCTATTTGTTTATTTTTTTCATCGTAATCTGTTTTTACAGAAAGTACAGCATCTCCTTTTGCATTTCTCATATTGGTACTTACCAAAGATTTTCTTTCTGCTGCATCAGCCTGCCAAATATTTTTAAATTTTTGGTCTATTAATTTTAGTGAAAATTCTGGCAAGGTGGTAACCAATATGTTCAGTAAATCATTTTTACTTTCATCTATGAGATAAAGCTGGGTTTGTTGAGGTTTATAAGTTATATTTCTATCAGACCACGGTTCATAAAAAAAGAAAAAATATCCTCCGGTAAAAATTATTAATAACAATAATATAGATGTAATTATGTAACTTTTTGTATTCATACTACAGAGGAATAAAACACATTAAATTCAGTACTAACACAATACAGGAAAAAAATAATAATGACAAGAGTATTAAGCCAGAAAGATATTCCTATCTTGCTGCGCCGGTAGGAACTGGAGACGGACTAATCTGAGGAACTTTAGCGTTAGGGTTTGGCTTCACTGTTGGAGCAGGTGTTGCTTGTGGAGGATTGTTAAGGTTATTATTTACCTGATTATTTTGAAGATTTGGATTTGTTAGGGCACTATTTGTTTGTGCTGCGGGAGCCTCGGTTTTCTTAGCTTCTTCTGCTTTCTGTTTCAGCTCAGAGAGCAATTTAGTTGCGATTTTGTAGTCTGGCGTATTTGTATTTTTGGAAAGAAGTGAAACTGTTTGCTGTGCTACTAATACTGCATTTTGCAAATCTCCCTTTTCTCTTAATGCAATCGCTAAGTTAAAGTATGCATTTGCATAGTCTGGTTTTAAGTTTGCGGCATCAGTAAAGAACCTAATTGCTAAATCATAATTTTTTACTGAGTAGTAAATTCCTCCTACAGAAATTCTTAATGCTGGATTTAGAGGATCACGCTGGATTGCTTTTCCATAAGAATCTAAAGAGAATGCTAGTGCGTTTTGTGCTACCCCAGTAATATTTCTGTATATTGCGCCTAATACTTCATAATTTCTAGATGATCTTGGACTTAGAACCACTGACACCCTTCCTTCATTTATTGCCTGGGATAACAGCTGCTGGATGTTTTTTTTATCCTGATCGGTAAGTGAACCTTTTGGATTTTCTTTTGTAGGACCTTTTTGAATTGCAATTGCATTTGCAAGTGCAAAATTTGTCTGAGCAAGGTCTACTCTGTAAAGATCAATTTCTTTGTTAAGAGTTTCTGCTTGCTGAAGATATTTGTATGTAAGCGTCCCACTTTTACTTGCCTGAGTTAATGCAAGCCTATGGTAGTAATCTGCCAAAATGGTGTTATACCCCTTATAAAGAATAGGACTTACAGCAATTACATACACAATAAAAATAATGACCGGGAAAAGATCAAACTGTGAACCTGACGTAGTTGCTTTAAGACCCAGAGACAATTCCATTGCCTTTTCTCTTATGGATTTTTGTGACACCATTAGAACTGCAAACATAAAAAGTGTTACCACAAATGAAACTAACGTTGTTGAATGCACCAATAAAAGAACTATTCCCAAAAGTCCAGATAGTGCAGCTCCAGACATAAGGAGATGATCCTGATGCTCTTCAGAAGACCCCATAAGGTTTTTTCTTGCAGCATTAAGAATAAGAAGACAAATAACTATTAAAGAAAGCAGACCCAGTACTCCGAGTGTTCCAAGAATTTGAAGGAATTCATTATATGCTGTGTCAAAATTAAAACTCCATACGTTTAATGCGTTAAACTCTGCAGGTTTATACGTTGTGAAGTTAAAAAGATATGTTGAAGGGCCGGTTCCTATAAATGGCGCATCTCTAAATGATGACACAGAAACCTTCCAGGAAACCGAAAATGGGAGCTGGATTTCCTTAGGAAAATTCTGTTCAAGCTGCTGCAACTTATTCCCGGGCATAGGAAGAAATGCCAAAACAAAAGTTAATGCAACAAGACCAAGAGGAATGAAGAACAGAGGAAGTGTTTTTTTGTGAGAAAGAGGCTTTGAGGTTATAAAACAAAGCCCTACGGCAATAACAAGCGCTATATAAATAGGTAAGGATCCAATAAGTACTATGGTTACCCCAAATAATATAGAGAGAATAACGGAAAATGGAAGCGGCATGTATTTATATGGTTTTACGATAGAAAGCAAAGGAAGAGGAAGCAGCAAGAGAAGAAAAGCGGCTGTTGAGAATGATGATCCAGTAGGAGTAAAGGCAACTGATCTTGCGAAATCAAAAGGCATGTATGCATGGAAAAAAGACAAAACGCTTACTAAAGCAACCAGCACTCCGCTTCCGTAGAGTACATACAAAAATGTTCTAATTTTAGGAATAGTTTTAAGCTGGGAAACAGTAATAAAGTACAAAAGAATATAGGAAACCCATGAAACAGCAGAACCGTGAACTCTTGGGAAATTTCCATAAATTGCAGCAAATTTTGTGGGACTGAAGTATGTTGAAACTAAAACTACCACCAACAACACAAGAAACGGAATATCTAGCGGAGTTCTTGTTATAACCACTTTCCCTTTAACTATCCATGAAAAAATCCATAGACCTAAAAGAATTATAACTGCAATAACCAAAAATGCCAACTTTGGCATTTCAAAAAATTCTGTTGTTTTATTAAGGAAAAAAAGAGGAGTAAACCCAGCAACAATTAATAATAGTAGGTTTATTAATTGATCAACATATAAAGAAATTTTGTGTCTCATGGAATAAGAATTAATAAGGCAGAATAAAACCTCTTATTGTAATTACTTATCTAAACAAAAAAAGAAATGTTAGTCAATAAGCAAATTTACTATTAACTCAATAAAAAAATGTTGTCCTACTAACATGTCTTGTAATTTTAAATTTACTTATTTTCCATACTGGTATATAGTAGAAGAAACACAAAATCCATGTCGCTTCTTCTGTTTTTTATAACGTCAGTTTTTATCTTTATCGCGTTTTTTTTCAGACTTTCTTATACTTCCGGAACAAACCCGTTCTTTATGTTTGTCGCAAATGAATTTCATGTTGTTTTTTCTTACTTTTTTATTTTTCTTGTAATCTACATGGCAGTAAGCTTACTCTTAAGCCGCTCATACAAAACCCATATACACTACCCTTTCTTCAAAAAATATCTATTCTCTTTGCTTCATACATTTGTGGTTTTAATTACAGGATTTTTTCTTTCTTATATTGTGCTTCTTGTAATCGCATGCGCTCAGCTTAATTTTTTTTCTGTACTTATGAAAATTAACCCTAAATTGTTAGGTGTAATAACAGACAGGACAACAATTGTTAAAAACATAAAAACATCACCTTTTCCTTTAGAAATTTCCTCAAGCGATAAAGAACAGAAACGTATCCTCTTTGCAATCGGGGAAGCAACAAGCGGTACAGAAAATGTCTATGGAAAGTTTATTCTTCCTTCCATTTCAAGGTTTTTCCTTATTCCAAT
>CAZQIA010000038.1:0-8772 GCA_964593215.1 uncultured Gammaproteobacteria bacterium | reverse complement strand
AGATTTAATAACTGTCATAAAAAAATGGGAAACTTGTAAATTTCCCTCAAGACAGAGGATATTGTACCATGCTATACTAAAAAAATAAAGCCTGAGTCATATCAGGTTGTTTTTTCTGTTTAAAAAATCTTCCTATGAAACAACTTTTTCAAAAAGGATTTGGAGCATTCACCTCGAAGCAAACAAATATTTTTTCTGCCGCGTTTTTTATTATCCTCACAACAATCCTTTCGCAGCTCTTAGGATTATTTAAATACAGAATTTTAGTAGGATTTTTTGGAGCATCTAATGACTTGGGCGTATTTTTTGCTGCCTTTAGAATTCCTGATTTTATATTTCAGGTAGTTATTGCGGGAGCACTGTCCACTTCTTTTATTCCTGTTTTTGCAGAATTTGTGTCTCATGGGAAGAAAAAAGAAGCATATAATTTCACATCAACACTTCTTACTATTGGAATTATTTTTTATCTAGCCATAAGCATTGTTATTGTCTTGTTTTCATATCAGCTTTGTAGCATGGTAGCCCCTGGTTTTACACCGCAAGAACTGCGGTTAATGTCGCAGTTTATGATCATCATTCAGCTAGCACAAATATTTTTTATATTGGGAACCGTTGCAACCGCAGTTCTGCAGTCTCTTCAGCATTTTCTTATTCCGGGGATAGCAACTGCATTTTATAATTTTGGAATAATTCTTGGCCTTTTATTCTTTGTTCCGTTCATTGGAATTTATGCAGCAACTCTTGGGGTATTCATTGGATCTTTCTTGTTTTTTCTCGTTCAAATTCCACTTCTTTTTCATGCTGGATATTTCTATAAACCCTCTTTTGATTTTTCAAATGGTGTGATGAAGGTAATCCACCTTATGATCCCTAGATCCATTACATTAATTATTACTCAGCTTTCCATAACTGCAAACGTTTTTTTTGCATCGTTTCTTTCGGCAAGAAGTCTTGTTATTTTTGATCTTGCCCAGACATTAGTTTTGGCACCAGTTGTATTATTTGGACAGTCAATTGCTCAAGCTTCATTTCCAACTCTCTCGCAAAAAAAGAATGACAGAAAAACATTTAATTCTGTTTTTGTTTCATCCTTTAACCAGATTCTCTATCTTACACTTCCTTTATCAGCTCTTTTTATGGTTTTAAGAATTCCTCTTATTAGGTTATTTTTTGGAGCATCCAGATTTGACTGGGGTGCTACCGTGGATACCGGAAGAACACTTGCATACTTTTCTGTTTCTATTGCTGCTCAATCTCTTATCTATCTGTTAGCTCGCGGTTTTTATGCGCACAAAGATACAAAAACTCCGCTAACGATTACAATCTGCAGCGTTTTGATAAATATCGTGTTGTCCTATGTTTTTGTTTTGTATCTAAACCTGCCTATATTTTTTCTTGCCGGCGCATTTTCAATCTCCAACATTCTAGCTTGTTTACTTTTATTCTTTTTGCTAGATAGGAAAATCGGGTTGCCTAAAAATGAAATATTTTTAACCACTGTTAAAATTTCAGTTGCAACACTTATTATGGGAGTAGCGCTCTATATCCCGATAAAATTGTTAGATCAGCTAGTTTTTGACACGACTAAAACAATAAATCTCCTGCTTTTAACAGGGATCGCATCAGGAATGGGACTTATAACGTACATATTTTTCACCTGGATTTTTGACATTACAGAAGCCCGCTATATTATAGAAGTGGTTAAGAAATTAAGAAGTGCAAAACTGTTACTTAAAGAAATAGGTGAAATATTAGACGGCCCCAAGGAAACCTTATAGTTTCGTATTGATTTTTTTATCAAAAGAAGCTATAGTTCCCAATTACTTCATATGATATCAAAAGAATCTCAAAATCCTCGTGTGCTTTTGGCTATATCTGGAAGTGGAAGCACGGCCGCAGCTGTTTTAGACGCTAAATTATCAGATGGCTTAGGGGGTGTTAATGTTGTGGGAATAATGGCAAGCAACAGAAAGAAAGATACGGGGAAAGCCTTTAGAAAAAAACTACCGCTGTACTCATTTTTAAGCAATCCAGAAGTAAAAGTAATAAATCCGTATGATTTCAAAAATCGCGACGGTACAAACAATAGGGAAAAATACGCAGAGGCAATTCTGCAATACATGAATGAGTTAGGTGCGGATTCTATTGCTCAGTTAGGATTTATACCCCTCATGCCTCATAGCGTTATAGAAAATGCTAAGTGGGTAATAAATCAGCATCCCGGTCCTTTAGACCCAGGAAGAATAGATGCAGTTACAAAAGAACAACTAGACTTTGGAGGGAAGGGCATGAGAGGAGCTGCAGTAACTGTGGCTCGACTTGCCTACGTGTGGGCTACCGGAAAAGAATACTGGACTGAATCCACGGTTCATTTTGTTACTCCAGATGAAGAGCTTGATACAGGAAAACTCATATCAGTTAAACGCCTTGATATCCCTTGGGCAACCCCTTCTATAAAAGGATGGTCTAGTCCCCCAACGATTGGAGAAATTTGGAGTTCTTATCAAAACGAACTGCGTCATGAGGCAAAAGATGTTCAGGATGCACTTTTGCCAATAGAACACCAGAATGTAATTGATGCGCTCTCAAGGTTTTCTCAAGGTCAAATTCCTGAAGGTTTTACGAGAGATCGTCCTTTGATAGATCCTGGACAAGGAAGAGAGTATGTTTTATTCAGAGCAAAAGATTTAGGAAGGAAAATGGCTCCGAGAGGAAACTTACTTTTTGCAGCATAAATGATACATAAAATTGGAATAGTAGGGGGAGGACAGTTAGGCAGAATGCTTGCATTTGAAGCGAAAAAGATGGGATTTTATGTTGCAGTTGTTGATCCTACCCCAGAAAGTCCCGCTGGACAAGTTTCGGATTTACAAATAATTGGCGGGTATAAAGATGCTGCCGCTACAAGGAAGCTTGCAAAGATTTCAGACGTTATAACAATAGACGCAGAATTTGTTAACACAGATATTCTTCAAAGCTTAGAAAAAAACGGCAAAAATATTCATCCTTCTCCAAAAACTGTTGGAATAATTAAAGATAAATTTTCTCAAAAAAAATTTCTTACTTCTTACAAAATTCCTACGGCAAAATTTACAGCAGTTGAAAATGAAGAGGACATTATTAGAGCAGGTGAAAAATTTGGATATCCACTTTTATTAAAAGCAAGAACTGACGCATATGACGGAAAAGGAAACTATATAGTACATTCAAAACGTGAGATCCAAAAAGGACAAAAGGCACTTAGGGGAAGAGCACTGTATGCAGAACAGTACGTGCCATTTTTAAAAGAGCTGTCAGTAATTGTTGCAAGAAGTACTAAAGGGGAGATGGAGATCTATCCCGTTGTTGAGACAATCCACAAAAATAATATTTGCGATACAGTAATTGCTCCTGCACAGATTTCAAAAAAATCACAGAGCAATGCAGAAAAATTGGCAAAGCAAGTTATTAAAAAACTAAAAGGAGCAGGGGTTTTTGCAATTGAGCTATTTTTGAGAAAAGACGGAACAGTGTTGGTTAATGAGATTGCCCCGCGTGTTCACAATTCAGGACATTTTAGTATTGAGGCATGTATTACTTCACAGTTTGAACAGCATATCCGTGCAATTTCCGGATTGCCGCTAGGAGACACATCATTAAAAGTAAAATGTGCAGTTATGAAAAACATTTTGGGAACTAAAAACGGGTCTGTGGATAATAACGGTCTTAAAAATGCCTTGAAAATTTCCGGAGTAAGCGTCCACTTATATGGAAAAAAAGAAAATAGGATAGGGAGAAAAATGGGGCACATTACTGCAGTAGGAAATTCAGTGACTACTTGTTTAAAAAGTGCTAACAAAGCAAGAGGGGAATTGAGGATATAATTCCTCCCTTCTTGTTGCTAATTGTCTATATGGATGATATAAAAAATTTATGAAAAATGTATTAGTAGGAATTATCATGGGAAGCGATTCAGATCTTATTGTTATGCAAGAAGCGGCAGCGATTCTTGATGAATTTAGTATTCCATATGAACTAACAGTGGTTTCTGCTCATAGGACACCTGATAGGATGGTTGAATATGCAAAAGATGCAGAAAAAAAGGGATTAAAGGTGATAATTGCAGGGGCTGGCGGATCAGCACATCTTCCCGGAATGACTGCTTCTATGACACCTCTTCCTGTTATAGGAGTTCCAATTAAATCAAAAACAATTGGAGGACTTGACTCGCTGCTTTCAATAGTACAAATGCCCCCAGGAATTCCAGTTGCAACAGTTGCGGTGAATGGAGCAAAAAATGCTGGTATTCTTGCAGCAAGTATTGTGGGGGTATCAGATAAAAAATTTCTTAAAAAACTTACAGATTATAAGAAGGAGTTAAGGGATCAGGTCGAAAAAAAAGCTGAAAAACTAGAGAACACAAAATACAAAAAGTATCTTTTAGAGATGAAATGAATTCATTAAAATCTACTAATTTTACAGAATTTGGTAAAAAATACCAGGGTAAAGTTCGGGATTTCTATATAGTAGGAGACAAACGAATACTCATAACCACAGATAGAATATCTGCGTTCGACAGGGTTTTAGGAGAAATTCCAGGAAAGGGACAAGTACTTAACCTACTGTCTTGTTTTTGGTTTAAAAAAACACAAGACATAATTCAAAACCATGTTGTTAGTTCTCCTCACCCAAACGTTCTCATTGCAAAAAACGCAACGCCTATTCCCATAGAGATGGTTGTTCGCGGATACATAACAGGAGTAACCAATACTTCCATTTGGGGCTCATACGAAAAAGGTGAAAGGATAATTTATGGTATAAAATTTCCCAACGGATTATCAAAGAATCAAAAACTAAAAAATCCTGTTATTACACCTACTACAAAAGCAGAAGAAGGTCACGATGAAAGACTTACAAAAAAAGAGATAGTAAAAAGAAAAATTGTTTCTCAAAAAATCTACTCTGAAATGGAGAATAAAGCTTTACGGTTATTCAGAAGAGGCACGAAAATTTGTGAGAAAGCTGGCATTATTTTAGTTGATACAAAGTATGAATTTGGATTACTCGACGGAAAGTTAATTCTTATAGACGAGATTCATACTCCGGACTCGTCAAGGTTTTGGATTAAAAAAACCTATAAGGAAAGATTTAAAAAAGGATTCGAACCAGAAAATTTTGACAAAGAATTCTTACGTCTTTGGTTTAAGGAAAAAGGGTACACTGGAGATGGAAAACCACCACAGATGACAAAAGTATTTATAAGTAAAGTAGGAAAAAGATATAGAGATATTTACGAAATGATAACTCACAAAAAATTTAATAAAATAAGTACATCAGGTATTCTTTCAGTAATTAAAAAATCCCTTTAAGATATGGATAAACTACAAGAAAAATGTGCAGTGTTTGGTATCTATGGACCCACACTGCAAGCAGCACGGTTAACTTATTTTGGACTCTATGCGCTACAACATAGAGGACAGGAGAGTTCAGGTATTTCCTCAACAGACGGAAAGACAATAAAAACTCATAAAAGAATGGGTTTAGTAGCACAGGTATATTCTGAAGAGGATCTAGATACGTTAAAAGGAAATATGGCGATAGGGCATAATAGATACGCAACATCTGGGGGTTCTTTTCACGAACACACGCAGCCTTACACTGATTCAGATAATTTAGTTGCGCTTGCTCATAATGGTAACCTTCCGAAAACAGAGAAATTGGTTAAATTTTTAAGATCAAAAAAAATAAAAACTGATCACTTAAATGACTCCGGCTTAATGCATGCTGCAATTTCCTATTATATTAAGACAGGAAAAACCTTAGAGGAAGCAATTACAAATCTTTTCCCTCTTTTTACTGGCGCATTTTCGCTTCTAGTTATGACAAAAGATAAGATTGCGGCAGTAAGAGATTCTTATGGGATTCGTCCATTTTCTTTAGGAAGAATAGGAGGGGGGTATGTGGTTGCTTCTGAAACATGTGCTATTGACACTGTGGACGGGATTTTTATAAGAGATATAAATCCTGGAGAAATGGTTATTATTGATAAAAATGGACTTACCTCACATACACTTTCTCAACCAAACCAAAAACTGGACATATTTGAATTTGTTTATTTTGCACGTCCTGACTCAATGCTTCTTGGAAAAAAAGTATACATGGTGAGAAGAAATTTAGGAAAATTTCTAGCCCGCGAACATCCTATGAAAGTTGATGTAGTTATTCCTGTTCCAGACTCTTCAGTTCCAGCCGCAATTGGTTACGCGGAAGTTTTAAAAATTCCTTTTGATTATGGACTTATGAAAAATAGATACATTGGAAGAACCTTTATTATGCCAGATCAAAAAATGCGGGATAGGGGGGTCAGAATGAAATTAAATCCTGTTAGCGAAATTTTAATGGGAAAAAAAGTTGCGGTAATAGATGATTCAATAGTGCGCGGAACTACTATTAGGCAAATAGTGAAGATGATTCGTGACGCCGGCGCTAAGGAAGTGCATGTTTTAAGCAGTTGTCCGCCTGTTCGTTATCCAGATTTTTACGGAATTGCAACTCCAACACAGGAACAACTAATTGGTTCTCAAATGACGGTATCTAAAATAAAAGAGTTTGTTGGAGCAGATTCTCTTTCATTTTTATCTTTTAAGTCCCTTATAAAAGCTACTGAGCTTTCCGAAGATGTTTTTTGTACCTCGTGTTTTACAGGTGATTATCCAATAGACATAGGGAAAAATAAAAAACACATTAAAAAAATTACATTCTCTCCCTAAATGAAAAAAATAGCTGTTCTTATTTCAAATACAGGTACAGGGACAAATCTTCAAGCAATTATTGACGGGATTAAAAAAAAGAAAATAAACGCTAACATATCAGTTGTTATTTCAGACACGGATCAAGCAGTTGGGTTAGACCGCGCAAAAAAAAATAACCTACCTATTGAGATAGTTTCAAAAAAGAATTTTTTACTGGACACTTTAAAAATATATGATCTAGATTTTATTTGTCTATGCGGTTGGAAACAGTTTATTTCGGATACCGTTATAGATGCTTTTCCGAATAAAATTTTAAATCTTCATCCCGGACTTATTCCTGAAAGTTTGGATGGCGTAGTTAAGAATCCTGATGGAACAGATGGAGAATGGAATAAGGGAAAGTTGACCGATGCAGCAATTAAAAATTTTTTGGATAACAAAAATTCTTATGCTGGGTCATCCATACATTTTTTAACCCATGAGTTTGATTTTGGGCCAGTTTTCGGAAGATGCTTTGAAAAAATAAATTCAAGTGATACAATCGACTCACTTTACCAGCGACTGAAAGTAAAAGAAAATGCATTATATGTACAGGTTTTAGAGAAGTTATGTGTTTAATATGAAAAAAGGAAAAACAGTTTTAGTTGTAGATTCTAGTGGTAGAGGAGCAGCTTTAGTTCAAAAATACTCTTTTAGTCCCCACGTTTCTAAGATAATTGCGATACCAGGAAATGAGATGATGCAAATAAATTCAAAAGTCCCGGTAAAAATATTTCCTACCTTAAAAACAACTAGCGTTTCTGAAATAGTAAAAATTGCAAAAGATGAAAAAGTGGATTTGGCGGATGTAGCACAAGATAATGCAGTGGAAGCAGGAGTTGCAGATGCGCTTCTTTTAGAAAATTTTCACGTGGTAGGACCCACAAAAGAAGCTGGAAGGCTTGAATGGGATAAGGCTTGGTCCCGTGACTTCATGAGGAGATATAAACTCCCCATTCCTTCATACCAGATTTTTCATTCAAAAAGAGAAGCAGAAGTATTTGTAAGAAAATTTCCTAAAAAAAAATGGTTTGTGAAGGCGTCAGGTCTTGCTGAGGGAAAAGGAGCAATTCCGGCAAGAAATCTTGAAGAAACACTTTTTGCAATTTCCGAGATGGCAAAATTTGGAACATCAGGAGAAACGTTTGTTATTGAGGAGTGGTTAGAAGGTGAAGAGTTCTCTATGTTTGCGCTATCAGATGGAAAAAAGTTCTTGATTGCAGGCTGTGCACAGGACCATAAACGTTTATTAGATGGTGATCAGGGTCCCAATACTGGGGGAGTAGGATGCAGCACTCCACCTCTTATTGTTACAAATGATATCTTTAATCAAGGAAAAAAAATTATTAAAAAAACACTTTCCGGCTTAAAAAAAGAAAAAATAACATACAAAGGAGTTCTATACCTTGGGGCAATAGTCGTAAATGGAAAAGTTTATGTTATCGAATTCAACGCTAGATGGGGGAGTCCCGAAGCAGAAGCTTTAGTACCTGGAATACTGGATGATTTGTTTGAGGTAGGAATGGAAATTTCAAATGGGAATTTTAAAAGATCTCTTTTAAAAACAGATGGTAAATCTAGGGTTGTAGTAACAGGTTCTCTTAGGGCAGGAGTTGATCTTCATAAAAGAGAATTATTAGGATTAGAATCTTTACTTAAAAATAAGGAAATAATTTTCTATGGAACAAGAGTTATCAAACTAAAAAATAAATTTTATGTTTCATCAGGGAGACTGTTTCATATTGTTGCAAATGGAAAAGATGTTTTGGAAGCAAGGAGGAAAGCATATGAAGCCATGTCCTCACTTTTTATTCAGGGAAACAATCTTCATTTTAGAACAGATATAGGATGGAGAGATGTGGAAAGGATTTATAAAAAGAAATGATCCAGATAATAAGAGTGGCTGACTTGCAAGAGAAAGATGATTTAAAAGGAAAAAGTATATTTTATGAACTTCAAGGAAATAATGTAGAGAAGGTTAGATGTGCTCGTATTTATTATT
>CAZQIA010000037.1:0-8814 GCA_964593215.1 uncultured Gammaproteobacteria bacterium | reverse complement strand
AGGAAACAAAAAGAATTATGCAGCAGACTATTAATCCAGAACAGCTTTTACTGGGGCTTTTTTATGATGGTGAAATTTTCAGGATACTTCAAAATTTTAACGTAAACATCTCTAAGCTTACCCAGGAAATTCAATCAAAAGAGAAAAAGGGAAATTTTCCCGGACAACCTACTATGAGCCCAACGGTAATGACAATTCTAGAAAGTGCATATTCTCAAGCTAAACAAAGAGGAGCTTCTTTTGTTTCCCCTGAAGATATCCTTGTTTCCCTTTTCTCAGAGGCCTCAACAGCAGAATTTTTAAAAACTTTTGGTATTGAGCGGGCAAAATTGGAAGAAAAATTGGCAAAATCCGCAAATTACGCAACAACTTCCTCAAAAAGCGTATTGGAGAAATACGGAATAGACCTTACTCAAGAGGCAAAAGATGGAAGACTAGATCCGGTAACAGGAAGAGACAGGGAAACAGAACGTCTTATCCACATTCTTTTAAGAAGAACAAAAAATAATCCCATTATCATAGGGGAGGCAGGTGTTGGAAAAACTGCAATTGTTGAGTCCCTTGCTGAAAAAATTGTTCAGGGGTCTGTTCCTCACGATCTTCTTAGCAAAAAAATCATCCAACTTGAATTAGCTTCTTTGGTTGCGGGAGCATCACATAGAGGAGAATTTGAGCAGCGGCTTCAAGGTGTGATTAAAGAAGCGCAGGCTTCATCCGGGCAAATTATTTTATTCATAGATGAAATTCATACGTTAATTGGAACAGGAGATACGCAGGGTGCAATGGATGCATCCAATATTATAAAACCGTATCTTGCACGCGGACAACTGCAGCTAATTGGAACCACTACAACGGCAGAATTTAGGAAATACTTTGAAAAAGATAAAGCGTTTGAAAGACGTTTTCAGTCTGTTTTAGTTGATGAGCCGGATGAGGATACTGCAAAGAAAATGCTTGATATATTAAAACCTAAATATGAAAAATACCATCAAGTAGTTTTTTCCCCGGAATCGATAGATGCCTCAGTCCATTTATCTAAAAAATATGTAGGGGAGCGTTATCTTCCGGATAAAGCGGTAGATTTATTAGATGAGGCGGCTGCTGAGGTAAAACTCCAGCATACTGAGGGGAAGCGGGCTGATAATGAGGTAAAAAAGGCTGATGTTGAAAAGGTGGTTTCTGCCTGGACAGGAATTCCTATAACAAGACTTACTGAGGATGAATCTCAGAAACTTATTAATTTAGAAAACATAATTCATAAAAGACTTATTGATCAGCAAGAGGCTGTTGCCGCTGTTTCAGAAGCCGTTAGGCGCGGGAGAATTGGATTAGCGTCTGCAAATAGACCTATTGCATCATTTATTTTCCTGGGTCCTACGGGTGTAGGAAAGACCGAGCTTGCAAAAACGCTTGCGGAGATACTTTTTGGAAAAGACGATCTTATGGTGAGACTAGATATGTCAGAGTATATGGAAAAACATGAAGTGGCAAAACTTATAGGTGCTCCACCCGGATATGTGGGATACGAAGAAGGCGGTCAGTTAACAGAAGCAGTACGGGCAAAGCCGTATTCAATAGTACTTCTTGATGAAATTGAGAAAGCTCATCCTGACGTTTTTAATATTTTACTTCAGCTCTTAGAAGATGGAAGACTTACGGATAATAAGGGAAATACAATCTCATTTAAAAATACCATTATTATTGCAACATCAAATATAGGATCAGCCCTTATTCAACAGCAATTATTGTCTAACTCTGGAACAAATGTTGTATCTCCGGAAGAAGAGGCAAAGAAGTTTTCAGATCTTTCAAAAACACTTATGGATGAATTAAGAAAATTCTTCAAACCAGAACTTATAAACAGGTTTGATGAGCTTGTAATGTTTAAGCCGTTGAGGCAGCAAGATATGGCTCAGATTGCAAAACTGGGAATTGAGAAAACACAAAAGCTTTTATCAGAACAAGAAATAACCGTTACTGTTACTCCAAAAGCTTTAGAGGTTCTCGCAAAAGAAGGATATGATCCGGTGTACGGGGCACGCCCTTTAAGAAGATTAATACAGTCTTCCATAGAAAATCCCATTGCTGTTTATATAATTAATAAAACATTTGGTCCCAAAGATACGGTAGAAATTTCTTATGATGATCAAAAGGCACAATTCACCTTTACAAAAGTTGCTGGACAGCAGCAGAATGCGGGGCAAGTGCCTCAACAGTCTAATCCTTCACAGCCGCAATCTCCGGATGCTGCGGGATTTCAGGGCGGAGTGCAGCCTCAAGCTCCAGTTCAAGAGCATCCAGTAGACAGCGGGATACTTGCAGACATTGCAAAAGAACATGCTCAAACAGCACAGAATAACGTAGTGCCAAGTAATCCCGTTCAGGGGGATGGTACGATGCTACAACCGGCGTAAGCATTCTCCTGAAAATTGTTTATGCCTAAAAGAAAAAGATCCTTTCCTACATTTCTTAACCTGCATTTTCAGGCAATTTTTCTTGCACCATTTATTCTTTTTGCAGTAATTCTTTTGGGAATAGCTGTTGTTCAAGCAAGCAAGCAGTTCTTCTACAAAAATGAAATTTTTCCACAGGGTGTACGCTATGTTCCGGATCAAATTCTAGCCGTGTACAAACCGGGAAGTTCGCCTGATGAAATGCTTGCACAAGGTAGACTTTCTGAACGTGATAAACTCATAAAATCCCTGCAGGATATTGGTGTTGTCTCCCAAGAGAGAATTTTTCCAGGGGATAACTCGTCTTTACAGCAGTACTATTTATTAAGTTTAAAAAAAGGTACAGATATTCCTGAGTTTTATAAGAAACTGCAGGTTGTTTCCGAGATTCAAACAAGCACACCTAACTATATTCTAAAAATACAGGATATTCAGCTGTCAAATCCAAATGATCCAGAGTTTCCTTCTCAATGGGATTTAGAGCAGATACACATGAAAGAAGCATGGGAAAAGATACATACAAACGGAAGAGTGACTGTTGCGGTGATTGATACGGGTGTAGACTATAATCACGAAGATCTTCAGGGTGTTGTTACAAAAGGAATAAACGTTTTAAATAATTCTCTAGATCCTTTAGATGATCACGGACACGGGTCACACGTAGCAGGCATTATAGGTGCAGTAGCAAATAACGGGAAAGGAATATCCGGCGTTTCATGGGGAGCAAAGATATTGGCAATTAAAGCATGTAATAAAGACGGGGACTGTACAACAACAGACATTGTAAAAGCTATAAAATACGCAGTGGATAAGGGGGTAAGAATAATAAACATAAGTATTGCCGGTGCTGGATCTTGTAACGGTACCTATAATGACATTATTGAATATGCTAGAAAACATAATTCTTTGATTGTTGCTGCAGCGGGCAATGGTAACAATGGGGATGGGGTTGGGGTAGAGGTCAGTACTCAAATACCTGCAGCTTGTGACAACGTTTTTGCAGTAGGGTCTTTGGATTCACAGGGAAAAAGATCTCCTTTTTCAAATTTTGGACAGAAAGTTGAAATTACGGCTCCTGGAGGAGCAGGACCTTGCAGTTTGGATAGCTGTATTATTTCAACAAGTAACAATAATGGATACCTTTTAAGAGCCGGGACTTCTATGGCGGCACCTCATGTAAGCGGCGTTGCTGCGCTTCTTCTCTCATACAATTCTTCTTTCACTTCTGAAAAGATTAAGTCCTGTTTGGTTAGAAGCGGGGATGTAATTCATGTAGATAAAGTAATTGGACCTAAATTAAATGCTGCAAAAGCCATATCTCTCTGTGCAACTCAGAGCTTGTCAACTCCTACACCAACACGTACTGTATCAGTTTCGCCGTATTCAATTTATGGAACGGTGTTTATAGATCAGAATTCTAACGGAAAATTTGACAAAAATGAGAAGAAACTTACAGGTGCTCAGGTAGTTTTGTCCGGGTTAAAAAGTGACAGTGTAATAAGTAATAGTTCCGGTAATTACATTTTTTCTAAACTTTCTCCAGGGCTTTTTACAATATCTTTATCTTATCTAGGACAGTCAATTTCTCTTCCTTCGGACGTTTCTCTCACTAATACTGTTACTTCCAAAAAAGTTGACCTTGCAGTTTCTTCCAATCTGATTCCGTCCCCTTCAAGTACTGTGCAGAAAACTTCATCTCTAGAATGTTTTCCTGACCCTCAGTGCGCTGACAGTAAAAGCGCTCTTCAGGTTTGTTCTTTTCAATGCGAATATAGATAAAATAAGCCTCAATTTAACTGAAAATCTGGTATACTCAGATTACTCATTTGTTCTCCTGCTGTGTTTGAGTGTATATTCAAAAAATAGATTGGAATTTGCATTTGAGTTTTTTTGGCCATAAAATATACCCATGTCTGACAAGAAAGATTTTTACGAAGTATTAGGTGTTTCAAAAGCTGCATCCCCAGACGATCTTAAAAAAGCATATAGAAAGCTTGCTTTTCAGTACCATCCTGATAAAAATAAAACAAAAGAAGCAGAAGAAAAGTTTAAAGAGATAAATCAGGCTTACGAAGTTTTATCAGATCCTCAGAAACGAAATGTGTATGATCAGGTTGGAAGAGCAGGATTTGATGCTGGAGCAGGGAATCCCGGCGGAGGCGGACCTTTTGGGGGGTTTCAAGGGGGGAACTACGGTCCGTTTACGTACTCTTATTCATCAAGCGGTGGAGCACAGGATTTTGATTTTGGTGGATTTTCTGATCCTTTTGAGATATTTGAACAATTTTTTGGCGGAGGTTTTGCAAAACGAAAACCAAGATATAGCATTACAATAGAGTTTTTGGAAGCAGTTCACGGAGTAACAAAAAAAGTTTCTATAGATGGAAAAGCTCAGAATATTAAGATTCCTGCAGGGGTTAACGATGGAAATAGGATTCAGCTGCCTGACTATGACGTGGTAATCTCGGTAAGAGGAAGCAGTAAGTTTCATAGAGAAGGAAATGATATTTTAACCGAGCAGGAAATAACCTTAGTTCAGGCTGTTCTTGGGGATACTATAAATGTTGAAACTGTACATGGTGATGTAAAACTTAAAATTCCTTCAGGAACTCAGCCTGAGTCATTAATAAGAATTAAAGGGAAAGGGGTTCCTAAGGTAAGAGGCGGTGGTATAGGTGACCACTTTGTTAGGGTGAAAGTAAAAATACCGAATAAAATAAATTCAAAGCAAAAAAATCTTCTGGAAGAATTTGACGAGGAGTCCAGAAAAAAACACTGGTTTTAACTCACGCAAAGTTTTAAACAGAAAACCACAAAAAAACGGCTTTCGCCGTTTCCTTTATTAGTAAACGTAATTTATTTATCTGTTTACAGATATTACTACTGTTGCTGGTGGAATCTGCGTGCTAGGAGCAAATACTGTGATTCTATTTGCCGCATCTACTCCAATTGTGTATCCAGTATTGTATCCTGTGCAGGAAGTTATATTAGCACCTCCGTTGCTAGATGGGTCTTGTGGTAAAGAAGGAAGATAATTTGTGCTGATGTCTGAACAAAGATCTATATTTCCAGCTCCAGCTGTGTCTGTAATTGCACATGGAGTTCCTGTTGGGCAATTAGCAGCAGTTAAATTTCCTGCTCCAGGAAGTGTTCCTGCATGATCTGCTGCATACTCATGTACCGCATTAAGAATTTGAAGTACATCATTTGATCTTTTTGCGTTATTTGCTTGTGCGAATTGTCTTGCTGGATTGATTGCGATAAGGGTAATTGCGAGAAGTACTGCAAGGATTCCCATAACAACGAGAAGTTCAATCAAAGTGAATCCTTTTTTATGTTGGGCAGTTATTTTCATGTTGTCTATAATTATCTAAACATAAAACTCTTACATATGTCAATAGGGCATTTTTACACTTTAAAAGTGAAGCTGTTTTGAGGCTAACTGAACAATATCTTATAATAAGCAATTTTAAAAAAATGATAAATGTTTTTACTAGTGAGGTTTAATGAAAAATTAAATAATTTACTTCATGTTAACAAACATGAAAACGAGTACGATGATAAGAACAGCAAAGACCCCTCCTAAAATATACACTCTTGTTCTATTAGGTTTGGAAGGGGTTGCTTGGGGGCGTCCAGTGGAGTTATCTGGTGCTGCTTTTTGGATTTTTACCTCTTCAATATGCTTCATATTGTATGATTTTAAATCATTTGCTTTTTTTAATATGGAAACTGCTGTGGTAACATCTATAGGAATTGTTTGAAGTAAATTTGCAAGAGGATAGTAGGGAAGAATAATACTTACTGATGACTTTAATTTTATAAAAGATGCTTCTATGCTGAAGGTTAAGTTTTTATTTACAGCAAATATCTTCTTATTCCCGCCCTCTACAGTTACTAATTTTTCAAAACGTTCAAACGGAATTGAGTCAAGAAATTTATTAATTTCCTCAAGCTCTCCGCTACCGGAAGTAATCTGTTTTTCAAAAATAACATTTGATGAAAGAATGATCACAATATCAACCGATGGAATTCCCCACTGGGTTACGAACACTTTAATTTGATTTTCCATACCAAGCGGATCTACCACTTCGAGATCTTTAAGAATTGTTTCCGGGAAAACACACGTTGCAACATTATCCATCCCAGCTGTGTAAAAATAAAAACCATTTCTGTCTAAAAAGAGAAGCGCTTGTTGCTTTTTTTCCATAGTTTATAGCTCTTTCCAAGAGGTGACTGTTAACACGTTATTAATATTCGTAGCGGTAACTTCAACCGTTCTAGTAAAATTATTAAGCGTTCCTTTAGAAAGAATTGTTTTAGTCGAGCTGCCGCTAACTGTAATAACTGCAGTTCCGCCAGAAACAGTTAAGGTTTCACCGGTATACGAAGTGTCTCTCAATAATTTTACCATAGCAGTTTCTGCACCGCTTTCCGCAACGTCATATGCAGTTGTGCCTTGTAAAAGTTTATCAGCTCCTCTTGAGTTTACAAGGATCATAGATACAGATGCGGTGGTTACGATAATTGCCATCACCATGTACACAAGAAGAATAACTAACGTTTGTCCTTTTTGGTGTTTTTTTTGTTTCATCTGAGCCCTGCAGTAGTTTGAAAAACCGCTGAATCCGTTGAATTACCAGTTGTAAATCTGCTGGTTACTATAAAGTTTACTTGAAATGTGCTTTTTCCTCCCGCATTCCCAATTCTTTTAAACGTTAAGCCAGAGATAGATGTATCAACGCTATTTAGTTGTGCAGATCCGGAAGAATTTGTTAGAACAAGGTTTCCATTTGATAATGCATAGATGTTTGTAAGTCCACTTACGCTAGCAACAAGTGAAGTGCTTGAATCACCTAGGTTAAGAGGGAGGGTAACAGAGGTTGCTCTATTGATATCGTAGATGAGCCTTGTGTATACATACCTTCCATCTTGGGCTACTTGAGATGTAGATTGGCTAGAAAGTCTCGTATTAAGAATTGCAACGAGTATATCAGTTAAAATTAACATGAAAACTCCAACAATTCCCATATATACTACTAATTCCACAAGTGTAAATCCATTTTTTCTCCTACTGTATATATGTTTAATTTTCATAGAATATTAAGGTGAATAATTTAAAGAAACATCTAGTAAACTTGGCGTTACATTAAAATCAGAGGTTGAGAGGAAGGCTTTGTACCGTACACACTGTGCCGGATTTTGAAAGCCACTTATTCCGCTTAACGGTATACTTCCTCCCGTTGATGGAAAATATGTTCCCGCAGTTCCATCTGGACCGACATATGTATAGCTAGAGTTTGCACATGAGCCATTAACTGGAGATGTAGCAGCAATCTGATATGTAAGTGAAGTGTTTGCGGGAAGGTTTGTAGAGGTGGAGATTCTGTTAAGCGCTACGTTTGCCCCTAAATCAATCGGAGCAGAAGTATAAGTACCAGTGTCTAAATATGTTCCATCAGGTCCTCCTTGGATAATTTTCAGCTGATTTCCTCCGGAGCTTGAGACCATATACACAAACTTATCATTATCAGCCTCAGTAACAGAGGCAAGATCATTAAATCCCTGGGAATAATCGAGTCCGGCACAGTAAGAGAGGCTGGATTCATTAGAAGTATTAATAACTTGGTATTCTTCGGGATCTGATGCTCCTGTTCCTTTTACGCCGGCAAGAAGCGCGCGTGAATTTCCAAACACGGTAAGAGAGCGTCTGGGAAACATATTAGAATTTGCACCAGACCCCAAATAGTAACCGCTTGATGGGCCAGATGCAGGTGTACCGGAAAGAAATTTAGGTGCGGTTTTTGTAGAAGTATCTATTACGTAAAATTGTTTTGCATCTCCACCATTTGAAGAAATATATGCGCGTGTTCCGTCAGGGGTTGCGTAAACTGAGTTTGCGCTTTCTTGGGTTCCGTTTGCCGAATTGAAATCTAAAGAACCTACCATTTTCCAACTTGCGTTTCCACCAGATACTGTTCCACATGCATTATTATTTATAGCAGGGCTGCTGCTTCCATTTGGAATACTTGAAACATTTACAATATTCAGTTCTGGGTCAACTCCTGCTCCAACGGCAACATATACATAAGTATTTCCGCCTACCTTTACTGGGTAAATATCGTTATCAGCAAAAATTTGTGTTGCTCCTCCATCAAGACATGCAGCTTGTCCCGCTGATTCTGACCCCCAATTTGTTCCTGTATTTCCAGCTGTGTATTTTCTTACCCTGCTTGTTGAAGCATTACAGTCATATCCGTCAATTTCTATTCTACAGCCTATCATATCAAGTCCATTGCTGGTAGATTTACTGTCAATATTTGAAAGATCAAAGGCGTATAGATATCCGCCTGAGATAACG
>CAZQIA010000036.1:0-8824 GCA_964593215.1 uncultured Gammaproteobacteria bacterium | reverse complement strand
TTATTTGGAAGGAGCTTCTCTTCAAGACGCAAAAATCCTGTCAAAAAAACTTTTCTCCGAATCTTTAACCCAGATTTTTACAATTAATGCAGAAGTAATAAAAGGGGCATCACAAATTGTACAAATTTCATATAAACCGGGAGTTATGAATCCTGAGGTTGCTTCTATTATGAAAGCATCAAAAGACTTGGGAATAAAACTTATTGCCGCTGATTCATCAACAGAATACCATTTTTTTGGAAAATTAAAAAAAGATGAAATTTTTGAAATTGCTCAAAAATTAAAACTTTTTAATCCTACAATAGAGCATTTGGTAGAAGCTTCTCCGGGTACACTTCTTATAAAAGGAGTGATGGGAAAAACTGTTACCATTCCAATTCGCGTAATGAATGAAAAAGATTTGGAAATGCTTTCAAAAGACAAATTATACTTGAATCTTTCAGAAATGAAAGTTATTCAAAACTATTTTACAGAAGTAAAAAGAGATCCGACTGATTGTGAACTTGAAACTATTGCCCAAACGTGGTCTGAGCATTGCGCTCATAAAACTTTCAAAGCAAAATTGATAGTTGATGGGAGGAAAAAATCTCCGCTCATCAAAAGGCTTCAGAAAGAATCTCTAAAGCACAGCAAATATATAGTTTCTTCGTTTGTGGATAATTCCGGGGTTATTGAATTTTATGATGGTTTATCTATTTGTGGAAAAGCTGAGACTCACAATAGTCCTTCCGCCATAGAACCTTACGGAGGAGCGGCAACAGGAAGCGGTGGTGTATTTAGAGACATATTAGGAACAGGTTTAGGAGCAAAAACCATTGCGTCTACAGACATTTTTTGTTTTGCGTATCCCAAAACTCCAGCATCAGAAATTCCTGCTGGATGTCTTCCTCCAGAATATCTTTTCAAAAGAGTTGTTACTGGAGTTAAAGATTATGGAAACAGAATGGGTATTCCTACAAACAATGGGTCAGTACATTTCCATAAAGACTTCAGGGCAAAACCTACAGTTATAGTAGGTGCGTACGGACTTATTCCCACAAAAAAAGCAAAAAAAGGAAAACCAAAAATAGGAGATTATGTGGTGGTTGTTGGTGGAAGAACCGGTAGAGACGGAATTCACGGTGCAACTTTTTCCTCTGCCGAGATGACTCACGACACAGTTTCTATTAATTCTTCAGCTGTACAGATTGGAAACGCAATTGAGGAGAAAAGAATGTTTGACGCAATCTTAGAAGCAGCACATAAAAATCTTATAAGAGCAGTTCAAGATTGCGGGGCAGGGGGTTTCTCGTCTGCAATTGGAGAAATGGGGGAAGATCTTGGGGTACACATTGATATTTCAAAAGCGCCCTTAAAATACCAGGGACTTTCTCCGTGGGAAATCTGGGTTTCAGAATCTCAGGAACGGATGGCTCTTGCCATTTCTAAAAAGTCTTTAAAAAAGTTTTTGCAGATTTGTAAAACATATAATGTAGAAGCAACAGTTCTGGGAGTATTTACTGGAAAGAAAAAAATTACCATAACTGCTGGAAAAGAAGTAGTTTGTAATCTAGATACAGAATTTTTATTTCACGGACTTCCTCAGCGTGTAATGATTGCAAAAAAACCACAGAGTACTATTTCGAAAAACATAAAACAAAAAAGTTTAGCAAAAAACTTGGAAGAAGTATTTTTAAAAGTTTTAGCAAATGAGAATATCTCATCAAAAGAACCTATTGTTAGACTCTATGATCATACCGTTCAAGGGACAAATGCAATGCAACCGTTTATTGGTGAAACCTTGCAAGGCCCCACAGACGCAGCTGTTATACGTCCAATTCTCAAAAAACCCTATGGAATGGTTCTGTCTCATGGATTAAATCCTATCTTAAATAATACGGATCCATATTGGGGGAGCATTTGGGCAAGCGTTGAGGCGTTATCAAATTATGTAGCAGTTGGAGGAAATTATAAGGAAGCGTCACTTATCAATAATTACATTTGGCCATTTCCCGATGAAGAAGCTTTGTGGTTATTAGACAGATCAGTAGATGCCGTGGTGGATATAATGAGGACTTTTAAAATTCCCGTTATTTCTGGAAAAGACAGCTTATCCTCAACATATAGAGGAAAAGACGGAAGAGTAATTAAAATTCCGCCCGTACTTTGCATGTCAGTTTTTGGAAGAATTCCAGATGTTTCAAAAACAGTTTCATCAGATTTAAAAAGTAATAAATCTTTACTGTATCTTGTGGGAAAGCTTGATAGTAAAAATATGCAAGGATCTATAGTGCAGAGCATACGCAATGGTAAAAAAAGTGATATTCCAAAACCTGATTTAAAAAAATTACCAGAAATATTTACATCAGTCCACAAGGCAATTAAATCAGGACATGCGCTATCAGTGCACGATGTGTCAGAAGGAGGAACTATCACGGCAGTTTTTGAAATGTGTGTTGGGGGAAATATGGGAGCAGAATTAATTATTCCAGAAAAAGAAAACGCAGAAAATTTTTTATTTAATGAAACTGCAGGATGTTTTGTAATAGAAGTAAAAGACAGAAAAACAGCGCAAAAATTATTTAAAGGAATTCCTCACATTTTTATTGGAAATACCTCAAAAGAAACTCAACTTACAGTAACACATAAAAAGAAACAAATTTTAAAAAGCAATATTATGAAATTAAAAAACACATGGCAAAAACCCATGAAGGAGATTTTTATATGATACCTAAAGTTTTGGTTTTAAAAACAGACGGGATAAATTGTGATGAAGAATTATATTTTGCTTTTAAAACTGCTGGTGCGGATCCAAAAATAGTTCATATAAATGATTTACGAGAAAAAAAAGACTCTTTAAAAAAATACAATATTCTTGCGGTTCCTGGGGGATTTTCTTATGGGGATGATATAGTTTCCGGGAAAATTTTAGCATTAGAATTAACCTCATTTTTTTCTGAAGAATTAAAAAAATTTATAACTCGCCCTGACACGTTAACTATTGGAATTTGTAATGGTTTTCAGGTTTTAATAAGAACTGGAGTACTACCATTTGGAAACGTTGGGGAAATGGACGCAACACTTACAAATAATGACTCTGGACATTTTGAATGTAGGTGGGTGAAACTTCAGGTGGATAATAATACTTCCTGTGTTTTCTTGAAAAATTTACGAGGGGAGTATGTTTCTTATCAGGTAGCTCATGGGGAAGGAAAGTTCTTAACAACTGATAAAAATTTAGGAAAGTTAGAAAAAAACAATTTAGTTACATTTAGATATGTTGATAGCAAAGGAAAAGAAACTCAAAATTATCCGGAAAACCCCAATGGTTCTCCACATGCTATTGCTGGAGTAACTGACCTTACTGGAAGAATTTTAGGACTTATGCCACATCCGGAAAGGTTTGTAAGATTTGAGCAGCATCCAAATTGGAGAAGAGGAGAGATAAAAAAACCTGAAGGTCTTCCTATTTTTAAAAACATGGTGCAATTTTTTAAGTAACTGTAATGAAAAATAATTGGTATGTATTAACGGGGGCACCATCATCTGGTAAAACAACTGTTTTAGAAGAATTGAAAAAGAAGGGATATAAGGTTTATGAAGAATGGGCTAGAGTGTATATAGATCAAGAGATAAAAAGCGGAAGAAGTATTCAGGAAATTAGAAAAGATGAATCTCAGTTTCAAGAGAAAATCTTAGATTTAAAAGTCAATTTTGAAAAAACGTTACATTCTCAATCAACGCTCTTTTTAGACAGAGGGATTCCCGACAGCATCGCTTATATGAAATTATGCGGGATACCTATAAAGCCTCAATTTCAGCAAATTTTAAAGAAATGTTCCTATAAAAAAGTTTTTTTACTGGAGCTTCTGGAATATAAGATTGACTATGCAAGAACTGAAAGTCAAAAGGATGCGTTTATTTTAGATTCTCTTCTTAAAGCATCTTATAAAGATTTAGGAATGGAGTTAATAAAAGTTCCTAAGATGTCAGTAGAAAAGCGTGTAAATTTTATAATAAAGAATTTATAAAATGTCAAAACATCTCATATTATTTGACTTTGACAGAACCATTGCTGAAACATCTGCTGATTCGGGAAACGGAATAGATGTCGATGAAGCGAGTGGTCTTGCAGTGCAGGATATTTTTGGCGAAAAGGGTTATGATTTTTTTAGAACTGAATTAGGCGGTTTAAGAAATAGAGAGCCTAGTGAACTTATAGAGCTAATTATTAATGGTGCAGGAATAGGCCTTGAAGGAATAAATATAAATACTGCAACCGAGCTATTCGTTCAATCAAAATTAAGATACTTACTTGATGAAATAACATTTTTCTGGCCTGTACTTTACCCAGGAGTACGTGATTTTTTTAATGACGTTCGAAGAGGAAGAATTCCTGTTGATATAGGGATTGTTTCTTCTGGACACGATGACTTTATAAAAAAAACACTTAAGGTAAATGGAATAGAACCGCCTGATATCTTGGTTACAAGCGATGAGTTAAGAAGAAGATATAACAAATTTTCTCCGCCTCGTTTTAAACCAAATCCATACCAAATTGCTGTTGCTCACAAAAAATGGGAAAGTTGGGATAAACGACAGGAAGGCAGAATTGCCGAGAATGGTTGGGTTTCTTCCAATGCAGGAAAAGAAGGAATGGTTTACGTGGGCGATGATCCAGAGAAGGATGGAAAACTAGCAGATAGATCAAGAATTCCATTTATTTTTGTACCATTTTCAGGAAAAGATTTTTCTCCTGACCCAGATAAGGGACAAATGGCTGTAGCTGATTTTCATGAATTAAGAGAAGTTTTTAAAATTAATAAAAAAAAGATAGAAGAGGGAGTTAGTATGTCTGAGATTTTATTAGGAAAACCGTATGAAGAAATCTTTACACAAAGTACTGAGGGGGCGTTATATAATAGAATGCTTTCTGAAGTTCATGGGAATATTATGGCAAGACGATAACATGAAAAAACAAAAAATTACATACTCAGAGGTTGGGGATAATTATGATACAAAAGATCCTATAAAAAAACTTGCACAAGTTTCAGCGGCAAAAACCGGAAAAAATTTAGAACAATTTGGTTTTCAGGAATTGGCAGAAACAAGAGGTGAGTCTGCATACGTATGGAAGCAAGGAAAAACACTTATGGCGACTGTTACCGAACAGCTAGGAACAAAAAATTTAGTTGCAGACGAAACAAGGAAAATTACTGGAAAAACATATTACGATATTATTGGACACGATACTATTGGAACAATAATTAATGATTTGATTTCAGTAGGAGCGCAGCCATTAGTAGTAAGCGCTTATTGGGCAATAGAAAACAATGATTGGTTAGCGGATGAGAAAAGAATGAAGGATCTTATTTCAGGATGGAAGTCAGCGTGTGATTTATCAGGAGCTTCTTGGGGAGGTGGAGAAACACCAACTCTGAAAGGAATAATTACTCCAAACACTGTTGCATTAGGAGGTTCCGCAATTGGATATATCAAAAATAAAAAGAGATTCATTTCAGATAAAAAGATAAAAAAGGGTGATCGAATTATTCTTTTAAAAAGTAATGGTATTAATGCAAATGGATTGTCACTTGCCCGAGCAATCGCAAAAAAACTTCCCAAAGGTTATAACACAAAATTATCCGATGGGAACATGTATGGAGAGGCAATTTTAAGAAAAACAAATATTTACGCAAAACTCATTCAGGACTTGTTGGATAGCAATATAGACATTCATTACTTATCAAATATTACAGGCCATGGGTTAAGAAAATTAATGAGGCCTAGATTTAACTTTACTTATATTGTCGAAAAACTTTTTCCACCTCAAGAATTATTTCTTTTTATGCAAAAACATGCTAGTCTAACTGATTACGAAATGTACGAGGAATTTAACATGGGACAGGATTATGCTATTTTTGTAGCAGAGAAAGACGTTAAAAAAACTTTAGAAATAATTATGAAAAACAAATTTAAAGGAATAGATGCGGGTTACGTTGAACGCGGACCAAGGCAAATTGTAATAAAACCAAAAAATATCACCTTTGACGGCTCCCGCCTCGATTTGAGATAATACCCCCATGTCTAAAGACAACATTAGAAACTTTGCAATTATTGCGCATGTTGATCATGGAAAATCTACTTTGGCAGATAGGCTTCTTGTGTCTACAGGAACAATCCGTGAAGAAGTGATTGGAGAACAATTTCTTGACTCAAGCGCAATTTCCCGCGAAAGAGGAATAACAATTAAATTAGCACCGGTTCGCATGAACTACACATTAAATGGACAGGATTACATTCTTAATCTTATTGATACTCCTGGTCATGTGGATTTTTCCTACGAAGTAGTAAGAACTTTGTATGCATGTGAAGGAGCAGTGTTATTGGTGGATGCAACAAAAGGAATTCAAGCACAAACAGTAGCAAATTTAAATTATGCGAATAAAATAGGACTTAAAGTGATTCCTGCAATTAATAAAATTGACCTTCCTATGGCAAGAGTTGATGAGGTAGAAAAACACATGGTTGAGTCTTTAGGATTTGAGAAAAGTGAAATTTTATATATTTCTGCCAAAACCGGTGAGGGAGTTGAGGATATACTATCTTCAATAATTGAGAGAATACCTTCTCCAACTGGGGATGTTGAGAAACCAACTCAAGCATATATTTTTGATTCTGTTTACGATGAACATAGAGGAATTGTTATTTTTGTAAGATTAGAAAATGGAAAAATTGAAAAAGGAGAGGAGATTACGTTTTTGTCTGATAACTCAAAAGCCCTTGTTATGGATGTTGGGTTCATGAGGCCAACATTTACGTCTAGCGCAGAAATTGTAAACGGGGAAGTTGGGTACGTTATTACGAATATTAAAGACATAACTCAGGCAAAAGTGGGAGATACTATGACTACTGTTAAAAATCCTGGCACTGCTCTCCCCGGCTTTTTACCGCTTAAACCATTTGTATATCTTTCTATCTATCCTAGTTCAAACAGCGAATTCCAGCAGCTGAGAAAATCTATCTACAAGCTGAAGCTAAACGATGCAGCATTAACCATAGCGCCAGAACACTCTACTATTTTTGGTCCAGGATTTAGATGCGGATTTTTAGGGCTACTTCATTCCCAAATTGTTATTGAGCGTTTAGAACGGGAAGAGGGAATAGAAGTATTTACTGCTCCTCCAACCATAGAATATAAAATTGATGGAAAAAGCATCACAAGTCCTAAGGATTTTAATAATAGCGCAGAAGAAATGTTAGAACCTTTTATAAATGGAGAAATTTATGTTCCTGCTGAATCCGTGGGAAACATTCTAGAAATTGTAAACAGCAGACGTGGAAGACAAACAAATGCAGAATATTTTGAGAATTTGGTTAAACTTTCTTTTGACATGCCGCTTGCATCAGTAGTTTACGATTTTTATGACAAAATAAAATCTGCTAGTAGCGGATTTGCATCATTTGATTATGAGATTAAAGAATTTAGAGAATCAAAATTAGTACGCGTTGATATTTTTGTGAATGAACAAAACATTCCAGAGCTTTCATTTATAGTTCATGAGTCAGAAGTTGATTCTTTTTCAAGAAGAATTGTGGAAATATTAAGCGAGGAAATTCCAAAGCATAATTTTGTAATTGCAGTACGAGCACAAGTAGGAGGGAAAATTATTGCATCTGAAAAAATTTCTGCATTAAGAAAAGATGTGACGGCAAAATTATATGGAGGGGATAGAACACGTAAGGATAAACTTTTGGAAGCTCAGAAAAAAGGTAAAGCTAAAATGAAAACAATTGGAAGAGTATCAATACCCAAGGAAGCATTTTTAAGTGTTTTAAAGGTATAGTTGTCAAAAGTTTGTAGTTCTTGGTCTTCGTTTCACTCAGTTCTGCGATTCTAAAGTTTTCTCAGCACAGAAAAAAGGAAAGGCTAAGATGAGAACTATTGGTCGAATTAGTATCCCCAAAGAAGCTTTTCTAAGCGTGCTTAAAGTATAAAGAGTAGAAGTCCAACCCCAATTGTTGCTCCCGCAACCCCAAGAATAGTTAATGTGGTTTGTAGCGTTCCTGTTATAGGCAGTGTGGGTGTTGCTTCAGGAATGGTTGGGGTGGGTGATTCTGTTGGGGCTTGAGCAAGAATTGTGGGAGTTGCGCTCGGAGAAGCCTGTGCACTATCAGTTGCAATAGGGGTTATTTGACCTGCAATTGTGATGGAAGTTGTACACGCCCCTATATCACTTACCGCACTTGCATTATCAGTAAAAATTGCATTTGCGGCAAACGTTCCGGGATTTGAATATGTATGTGCAATTTGTGTGTTTACAGTGTTTGTGCCTATTCCTCCTCCGGAAGTTACATCCTGACTTGTTCCATCACCAAAGTTAAATGAAACCTTTGATATAGTTCCGTTGCTGGAAGATCCAGCACCGGTAAAGGTAAGAGAATAGGGTAATGTTCCAGATGAAGGTTTATCTATGGTAAGACTGACGCAGATAGGTTTAGGTACTGAAGGTGCAGGGCTTACTCCGCTTTGTCCACCGCCCGTAACAGTGATAGATGCAACGTCAGTACTACTCAAGACATTTTCAGTTGCTCCATCTGAGGTTCCTAAAGAAAGTACGTCTGTTTGAGGAGCCTTGCTAAATTTCACTATGCTTGGGGCTCCATTCGTGGGGGTCTTTGCTTTAAGCGTTAGAGTTGCTGCTTTTGTTGTAGATTGAATTGCTTTTGATATTTCAGTGCTTGTAGAAATTGAGAGATATGCGGTTCCGTCTTTATTTATTGTGGGACCCTTCAAGAGTGAAGAAAATGCAGTAGCATTTCTTTCAAGAGATACTATATCAAA
>CAZQIA010000035.1:0-8969 GCA_964593215.1 uncultured Gammaproteobacteria bacterium | reverse complement strand
CCTACTCCCCCAGGAGTCGGCGTAAAAAATTTTGCAATGTTTTTTATGTCCTCAATTTCATAATCTCCTTTTAGTTTTCCATCTTCTTTATGTGTTCCAACTCCAATAAGAATTACATTTTTTTTAAGGCACTCTTTTTTTATTACTCCACTCTTCCCCGCTGCACTGATAATTAAATCTGCTTTTTTTAACTCTTGACATGGGTTTTTAGTTTTGGTATCAATAATAGTGTAGGCTGCTCCTAGAGTGGATAGCCATTTAGTTGCCGGTCCACCTGCTGTTTCTCCTTTTCCTACCACACAAACGGATTGATTTATCAATACTCTTTCTAAATCTGAGGCTGTTATCACTTGATATGCTTCTCTGATAAAGTGTTGTATGGCTAACAAAACCGGAACCGTATATAAAGAATCATCTCTAAAGCCGTCTATGTCTTTTTCATTTTTTATTCCATCTATTACCTTTTTTCGGTTAAAATCTTTTGGGATAGGACGCTGAACAATAATTCCATGGACGTTTTTGTCCGTATTGAGTTGTTCAAGAGTTGAAAGAAGTTTGTTTTCGTCATTAGAGTTGAGTTGAATAAGCTTTGCTTTAATACCTAAACGTTCTGCTGTCTTTATTTTTTGGGAAACGTATGATAACCAAGACTCTTCTCCCCCCACGGTTATTATTGCTAACTCTGGGATAGTATTCTTTTCAGCTAGCCTCAAAACACGCTCTTTAATGTCTTCTAAAACCACTTGAGCTAGAACTTTGCCTGATAACTCCATGGGGTAATTATACATAAAAAATGAAAACTTTTTCCTATCCTTTACAATATCTTACGCGTTATTCACTTAAATATTTTTTAAAAAAATCAATGGATCTGTCCTCTGCTGTATTAAAGACTTGAGATAAATTGTGATCTGCCCCCTCATACAAATAAATCTCTGCGGTTTTATCATGCGCAATTAACAGGTCATAAAATTTTTGTGACAGAGCATATGGAACAGTTTCGTCTGAAAGTCCTGCATGGAGCTGGATAGGGGCAGCAACATCTTGTATATAAGAAGTGGGAGAAATTGATTTCCAAAAAGAATTTTCATCAGTAGGATTTCCATGTTCCTCTACAAATCTTTGCCTGGATGGTCTATTTGAATTTACTTCCCTTTGTGACGGTTGAAAAGTTGTGAACCTGTCACGCTTAGACCACCACTCATCAAATAAATTTTTATAAGACCCTACTACTCCACCCCAAATAACCGCAGCTTTTATATCTTTTGTATTTACCACGAGCGCTCTTTGTGTAATATTTCCTCCTAAAGAATGCCCCCACATGCCAATTCTTTCCGGATTCACATACGAAAGTTTCTTAACGCTTGCCAACGCATTCAAAACATCTATAGTGTAGGCAGGTGAAAAATACGCCCCTTCAGGTCTGCCCTCTGAATCTCCATGTCCTCTATAATCCGGTTTGAAGACTACAAATCCACTACTTGCAAATCCAGCAACGTAGGAAACATATCTTTCTGTAGTTTTGTACTCCTCCGGTGGAATATATCCGTGATTAAAAATGATTGCCGGAAATCCGTCCTTAGGTTTTTCAGTTTTTGGAACGGTAAGTAATCCGTAAATTTTTAGGCCCTCGGATTTATAAGAAACAATATACTGTGAATAATTATCTCCATCTGCAAGTGTCTGTTCTGTAATAAAGTCAGATCCGGGATATTTTTGCTTTCTCATAAACTCAATATTTAGAGGAGAGTTGTTGATTTCAAAGGGGATAGTTGTTTTACTTGGGGTAATTTTTCCATTATGCTCGGTTCTTGTAAAGAGTAAAGACAAAAGAAAAATACAAATAAAAAAAATACTAACAAAAAGCCTCGACAGGATATCTTTGTTCATGAATTATTACGGCTATTCAGACTCTATTGCGGTTGCGGAGGCAACTTTATCTCCCGCAGTTTTAAAGCGCATAAGAATAACTCCCTGCGCATTTCTTGAGAGAAGTGGGATTGAATTTAAGTCCAATTTCACAATTAATCCTTTAAGGGATGTGATAATTACTTCTTTTGCATTCTCAGATAGCACGTTTGAGAATACTATTTTACCTGTCTTGTCAGTAATGTTTGCAACTCTAATTCCCTGTCCTCCGCGGTTTTGATTCTTAAACTCAGAAACTTTAGTCTTTTTACCTATTCCATTTTCAGTTACTACTAAAAGATTTTTAGGGGAGTTGCTTTCTATTACATCTGCAGCAACTACCTCATCATCTCCTACTAATTTTATTCCACGTACTCCCATAGATGATCTTCCGGTTGCGCGTATCTGATCTTCACTGAATGATATAATTTTCCCGTTTTTGGTAACCAGTAATATTTCATTTCCCCCATTCGTAAAATTCACCCAAGACAATTCGTCATTTGCCTGAATCTTAATAGCTAAGATTCCGGATTTCCTAATATTCTTAAATTCTTCTATACTTGTTTTTTTGACCTCTCCTTTTCTTGTTGCCATCATCACAAATTTATTAGCAGCTTTTTCTTTAGGATTATAGGTGAGAACTGACTTGATGGTTTCACCTGATGGCATGTCTATAAGGTTAACTATAGCCTGCCCTTTTGCTACCCGTGAAGACTCTGGAATTTCAAATACTCTTGTTTGGTACACTTTTCCAGTGTTTGTGTAGAATAATACAAAGTCATGAGTTTCAGAATACAAAATATGCTCAATTGCATCGTCTTCTTTTGTGGTCATTCCACTTACTCCTTTTCCGCCTCTGTGCTGGGTTTTAAATGATGAAAGACTTTGACGTTTTACATATCCAGTTTGAGTAATGGTTATAACTGTAGGTTCATTTTGTATAAGATCTTCCTCTGAGAATTCATCTACTTTAGATTTATATACGCGCGTTCTTCTCTCGTCTGAAAACTTTTCCTTAAGTTTTTCTATCTCACCTTTTATAACGCCCAGCATTTTTATAGGGTCTCCTAAAATAGAATTAAGATAGTCTATTAACTCTTTTACCACCTTCCACTCTTCTTCCAGTTTTTCCCGCTCTAGTGCAGCTAATCTTCGTAATTGCATATCTAAGATTGCAACTGCTTGAATGTCTGACAACTTAAACTTTTCCATTAAACGGGTCTTTGCTGCATCAGCTGATTCTGATTCTCTTATTAGTTTTATTACTGCGTCTATGTTGTTAACTGCTATTAAGAGTCCATCTAAAATATGAAGCCTAGCCTGTGCTTCTTTTAGTTCAAACTCAGAGCGTCTGGTTACAACTGAAAACCTATGTTTTACATATTCTTCTAGAATTATCTTAAGGTTAACTGTTTTTGGAACCCCATCTACCAAGGCAACAAAGTTTGCAGGAAACTGTGTTTGAAGTGGTGTGAGTTTGAAAATATTGTTAAGAACTTTTTTAGGTGCAGCGTCTCTTTTTAACTCAATGACAATTCTTACTCCGTGTCTGTCAGATTCGTCACGTAAGTCTGAAATTCCGTCAAGCCTCTTTTCTTTTGCTAGATCTGCAATTTTTGCAACTAAAAGCGCCTTATTTACCTGGTATGGAATTTCTCGCACTATAATTGCGCTCTTGCCCTGTCCTATGTCTTCTATCTCAGCAATTCCCCTAATGATAATCTTGCCTCGTCCAGTTCTGTAGACATTTTTAATTTCATTAATGTCATAAATTGCTCCTCCAGTAGGAAAATCAGGACCTTTTACATATTCTATTAAGTCATCTACTGTAACGTCAGACGCTAAAGTGACATCCTTGCTTCCCTCAACTTTCTGAGGCTTTGTTTTTCCTATTAAATAGATTGCAGCATCTATTACTTCTGTTAAATTATGAGGCGGGATTTTTGTCGCCATTCCTACCGCGATTCCTTCAGATCCAGCAAGAAGTAGATTAGGTAAAAGGCTTGGAAGGTAAACTGGCTCGTTGAGTGTTGCGTCAAAGTTAGGCAAATAATCTACTGTTTCTTTTTCTATGTCCCTGAGCATTTCTCCTGCTATTGCTGCAAGTTTTGCTTCAGTGTAACGCATGGCGGCAGCTGAGTCTCCGTCCATAGATCCAAAGTTTCCCTGCCCATGAACTAGTGGATAACGCATTGAAAAATCCTGTGCCAGGCGCACTAGGGTGTCATAGATAGCCATGTCTCCATGAGGATGGTATTTACCCATAACTTCTCCTACAATCTTTGCTGACTTTGCAAATTTAGAAGTTGGGTTAAGTCCCATCTCATGCATGGCAAAAAGAATTCTTCTGTGAACCGGTTTAAGACCGTCTCTTACATCTGGAAGCGCACGGGAGACTATAACGCTCATGGCGTAATCTAGATACGCTTTTTGCGCCTCTTTTGAGAGTTCTACATGTTCAAGCTTTCCAATTTGTTGTGACATAGGTTTAAAAATCAGGGTTCAGGGGTTAGGGTTCAGGGGTTAGATTCTAAACCCTAGGCCCTAAGCTCTATGCCCTATTTGTAGTTTGCCATTCCGGTTTTAATCTCTTCTAGTGCGCTGGCTTTCCCTTTCCATCCACTTACTTTTACCCATTTTCCGGGTTCGTTCTTTTTGTAATTTTCAAAAAAGAATTTAATTTTTTCAGTTATTTCTTCTGGAACTTCTGAAATGTCATTGTATTTCCCAAATTCTGGATTAACTTTTTCCGGTGGAACCGCTACTAATTTTGCATCTTGTCCTTTTTCGTCTTCTGTTTCTAGCATTCCAATAGGTTTTACGCTCATTACTACTCCAGGAGCAACTGGAAGAGGTGACAGCACTAAAACATCTACCGGATCTCCGTCTCCTGATAACGTGTTTGGGATGAATCCATAATTTGCTGGATATCCCTTATCGAAAAATAAGAATCGGTCGACTGCGATCATCTCGAGTTCTTTATCAAACTCATACTTTACGCGTGAGTCGAGTGGAACCTCTATTAAAACGTTTACTATTTCTGGTGCTTTTTCTCCTGCTGTTAATTTCATAAACAATTCACCTCCATTTTTTTCTGTCACATAAAATCTAATAAAGAAAAAAGAATGATCCTGAGACCCGAAGGTCGAAGGATAACTTCATTAATAAACACTAGATGTCCAGATTGGCCATCTTCGCGTTTTCTTGAATAAAGTGTTTTCTTGGCGGAACTTCTTCTCCCATAAGCATGGTAAAGACGCGGTCTACTTCCTCTGCATCTTCTACGGTTATTTTTTTAAGAATTCTATTTGCAGGATTCATGGTGGTTTCCCACAGCTGTTCCGGGTTCATTTCTCCTAGTCCTTTATAGCGTTGAATAGTTGGTGTTCTTCCCCCTAAGTCTTTTATTGCCTGATCGCGTTCATCTTCTGAAAACGCATATCTTACTTCTTTTCCAGACTGAACTTTAAAAAGCGGAGGTTTTGCAATATATAAATATCCGCTAGAGATAACTGAGGGAAGATGTCTATAGAAAAATGTTAAAAGAAGTGTCTCTATATGTTCGCCGTCTACGTCCGCATCAGTCATGATAATAATTCTGTGGTATCTTAACTTCTCTAAGTTAGTAGAGTCTCCTATTCCCATTCCTAACGCAATAATCATATCTTTTAAAGATTCAAACTCAACTATTTTATCTAATCTTGCCCGTTCTGTATTTAAAATTTTTCCACCTAGAGGTAAAATTGCCTGGAATTTTCTATCCCTACCCTGCTTTGCAGATCCTCCCGCTGAGTCTCCTTCTACTATATATAACTCAGATACGCTTGGGTCTTTTTCCTGACAATCTGCTAGTTTTCCAGGTAAAGATCCTCCCTCAAATGCGCCTTTTCGTAAAATTGCGTCCTTTGCAGCTTTTGCTGCTAGTCTAGCTTTTGCAGCTAGCATAACCTTTGCAAGAACTTGCTTTGCTTCATTCGGATTCTCCTCAAAGAACATCTCAAGTCCTTCTTTTACAATTGACTGAACGAGCGGTTGAATCTCTGAATTTCCTAATTTTCCTTTTGTCTGCCCTTCAAACTGAATAATATTCTGCTCCATGCGAATTGCAACTACAGCAGAAAGTCCTTCACGTGTGTCTTCTCCCTGAAGTGAATCTTCATTCTTATTTACTCCGGCCTTTTTCCCGTAGTCATTTATTGCACGCGTCAAAGCCATCTTAAAGCCGGTTACGTGGGTTCCACCGTTTACTGTGTTTATAACGTTTACATAAGACTCAACGTTTTCTGCAATTCCGTCATTGTATTGAACCGCAACCTCCACTAAGACATTATCAACTTCCTTTTTCACATACACTGGCGTATGAAGAGCAATTTTATTCTCATTCATTTTCTTCACCAATGAAACAATTCCTCCCTCAAAGAAGAAATTAAGCTCCCGTGGTGTTTCACCCCGAAGGTCTAGGAAATGGAAGTATAAACCAGATACAATAAATGCTCGCTCTCTAATCATTCTTAAAACCACATGCTCATCAAACTCAACTGTTTGGAAAATACTTCCATCCGGGTAAAATGTTGTAGTTGTACCTGACTCTACATCTTTAACTTTTTCGTACACCTCAGAGATGCCTGCAAGCAAGGTATCAGTTTGTTTAAGGGTGAGAAGCTCAGTTTTTGGAACTCCCCGTTCGTATTCCTGTCTGTAGAGTTTTCCTCCCCGCTTTACCTCAACCCACATTTTATTAGAGAGAGCGTTTACTACAGATGATCCTACTCCGTGCAGTCCTCCGGATATTTTATATGCGCCGTCCCCAAACTTTCCTCCAGCGTGCAAAACGGTCATTACAACTTCTAAAGCGCTTTTATCCTGTCCTGCCATTTTATCTACCGGAATTCCCCTTCCATCATCTATAACAGTTGCTGATCCGTCTTTTTGAAGAATAACCCAAACATTTTTAGCATGTCCTGCCAAAGATTCGTCTACAGAATTATCTATAATTTCACGTAAGGACTCATGAAGTCCAATTGAATCCGTTGAGCCAATGTACATAGCCGGGCGTTTTCTTACTGGTTCTAGTCCTTCTAAGACCTGGATTTGTTTAGCTGTATATTCTGAGGATGCCATTAGGTGTTAAATAAGTTTTGAATTTAAAAAAAGCGATGATAAACATACTTTTTTATTGCAAAAAATTGTTAGTATGCTTGCGCTCAAAAATTAGTATTAAATTCAATTTGAATTTTTTGAGCTTAAATCGCGTGAGTATCAGTATAAAGTTTTTCTTGGGTTGTGTCAACCTTGATTAGAAAACCTTTCTTTTGTGAGTGCAAAAGCAGCAAAAAAAAATACTCTGTTAAACTGTCTTGCGTGTAGTCTAAATATGTGTATAATCACGTAAATGAGCGTTGAGCACGTTAGAAAAACAGTTCATCTTGTAAGACATCCTGAAACGTCTGGGGGGAACGTCTTAAAAGGATGGCAGGATTACCCGCTTTCTCCAGAGGGTTTGACTCACGCACAGACTATTACAAAACATCTTGTAAAAACCCCAGTGACCTCACACTCCTCCTCTGACCTTATGAGGGCTTTAGTAACTGCACAGATAATTTCAAACAGTACGGGAGGAGCACGGCATACTATGTCTGATTTGAGGGAAAGAGGGTTTGGGAGTTGGGAAGGTCGTCAAATTTCTGATTTGGAGAAGGAGTTTGGTAAAAACTGGACAGAATATTTACCGGATGATGCAGAGCCTTATAGAGATTTTTCAGAAAGAGTAATAAGAGGGTTTAATACAGCCCTAGAGAAAGCAATCCATTTGAAGGGAGACATTATTATTGTTACTCACGGAGGACCAATTATTGCCATCTTAGAAGAGCTTGGAGTAAGGCATGACGGTTGGGCCACAGTATTCCAAATGGTTCGGTTACCAAGCTTATGGGTCCAGGAGACGGAAGGCTAGAAGATTTTAGTGTTGGACCAACAGTTTCTATTCCTATTGAATTGAAGAAATAAGGCTGTAGATTGGGGAAATAACTGAAATAATAAGAAATCCTACGGTTACCCCCAGTGTTACTAAGAGAATTGGTTCAATAGCGGTTGTTAAGGTTTTTATCCTTACATTAAGATCACGCTCAAAATAGTCCGCAACTCTATTTAAATTTTCATCTATTTTTCCTGTTGACTCTCCTACTTTTATCATTTGGATAAATATGGGTGGAAATAAATCCTGCTGCTCAAACGCATTTGAAAGATTAATTCCCTTTTCAACCAACGTAGATGCTGATACTATTGCTCGTCTGAAGATTACATTATCTGCAACGTTTGAAGTGACTGCAAGAGCATCCAGGACTGAAGTTCCAGATGAAATAAGAAGTGAAAAAGTCCTTGAAACTTCTGTCTCTATTGAAAGCGTAAATATTTTACCAAAAACGGGCAGATTTAGTTTAACTTTGTCCACAATTTCCCGTCCATCTTCACTTTTTCTAAACCTGTTAAAGAAAAATGCAAAAACAATTCCAAGAATAATAAGAACGGGTAAGAAAACCGTGGTTGCGTGTGAAATTCCCAAAACTATTTTAGTGGTAAGCGGTAAGTTTACATTTAGCCCCTCATATAATTTAGAGAGCTGAGGAATGACAAACACATTCATAATAATTATAACAACCACGACTCCTCCCGTTATAATTCCGGGATAAATAAGAGCAGACTTTATTTTTCTTTTTAACTCCTCTGATTTTTCCAGATTCTCAGCAAGTCTTTCCAGAACTTTATCCATAACTCCCCCGGCTTCAGCAGCTTTAATAAGTGCTATGTAAACCTCAGAAAAAATTTCACTATGACTGGCAAGAGCTTGTGAAAAAGAGCTTCCTCCAGAAATGGATGCTATAAGATCTAAGATTACAGATTTCATACGGGGGTTTTTGACTTGATCTTTTAAGATGTTTAAAGCCTCAATGAGAGTTAGGCCAGTCTGAATCATAGAAGCAAGTTGTCTAGTGAAGACCACTATCTCACCCTCCTTTACTCCGCTTAATAGAGGAATATTTTCCAGTAAATTTCCTTGGACAGTT